>CAYVKE010000046.1:0-22378 GCA_964451935.1 uncultured Synergistaceae bacterium
GCCTCGACGCCCCGATCGTTCGCGTCGGATCTCCCTTCACCCCCGTCCCCTTCGCCAAACCGCTTGAGAGGGCATACCGTGTCACCGCCGAAGCGATCGGGGCCGCGATACGGGGAATGCTGTAATCCCGTCGAGGGGGAATAGCCATGGCGCAGCCGATCGCGATGCCGAAATTGGGTCTGACCATGACCGCCGGTTCCGTGGCGGAATGGAAAAAACACGAAGGGGAATTCGTGAGGAAGGGCGACATCCTGATGGTCGTCGCCACGGATAAGCTGACCTACGAGGTCGAAGCGCCCGCGGACGGAACGCTCCTGAAGATCCTGGTCCAGGCGGGGGCATCCGTCCCGGTGGGAGAAGTCCTGGCCTACATCGGCCTGAAAGGGGAAGAGATCCCGGGCGGAACTTCGGGAGTGGAACGCCCCGCACAGGTCTTCATGACGGCGGCTCCCGCCCCGCACGCCGCTCCGGCGGGGGAAGCCGTTCGGACTCGGTTGCTCGCGTCGCCGCTCGCGAGAAAGACGGCGAGATCCCTGGGCGTCGATCTCTCTCTCGTCGGAGGGAGCGGCCCCGGAGGCCGGATCGTCCGAAAGGACGTCGTCGCCTTCTCGGAATCCCGGGGCGCGGCGAGACAGCGCATCAGCCCGACGGCCGCAAAGATGGCGACCGAACTCGGCGTGGACGTATCCGCCGTGCAGGCCGAAGGACGCATCATGAAGGCCGATATCCTGCGGACCCAGACCCCGGCGCCCGAAACGGGCGCCGGAGACCGGAGGATCCCGATGACGCCGATGCGGCGCGTCATCGCCGAGCGCATGTCGCTGAGCGCCTCGACGATTCCCGCCGTTTCCTACGACATCGAGGCGGATTTCGGAAATCTGGCGGATCTTCGCAAAGTCCTGAACGAACAGCTCGAACAGAAAGGCGTCAAGCTCTCGATCAATCATCTCCTCATGAAGATCTGCGCGCGGGCTCTCATGGAGTTTCCGATGGCCAACGCGTCGAAAGAGGGAAACGAATTCGTCCTTCACGGCGACGCGAACATCGGAACGGCCGTTTCCGTCCCGGGAGGACTCATCGTCCCGAACGTGAAGGCCGTCCAGCGGAAGTCGCTCGGCGAGATCGCGACGGAGACCGAAGCGCTGATCGAAAGGGCGCGGAAGGGAACGCTCGACCTGTCCGAGATACAGGGCGGCACGTTCACGATCACGAATCTCGGGATGTTCGGAATCCGATCCTTCAGTCCCATCATCAACCCGCCTGAAGCGTGCATCCTGGCGGTGAGCGCCGCGAACGAGCGGGCCGTAGTCCGGAACGGGCAGATTGTCGTCCGCCCCGTGGCGAACCTGACGCTGGCGGCGGACCACCGGATACTCGACGGCGCCGAGGCGGCGAAGTTCCTCGCCGCGATTAAAAATTACGTCGAGAATCCCTTGCTGCTCCTACTGTAGCCTGAAGAAGTTTCAAAACACCGTAGGGTTGGGAAAAGATGTGAAAAGGCGCCCGCCTCCGTCGGCCGCCCGCAGCGGGCGCCTCTTTTTGCCGAATCACGTTCGGGGATCGGAAAAATCCGAGTCTGTCGGAATGCCTTCCTCACGCCGCCTTCTTCGCCCGCGGCAGGACGATCTCGACGACGAGCCCGCCGTCTTTCGCGTTCGATGCGCTGATAACGCCCCCGTGCTGCTGAACGGCGCGTTGCGCGATCGCGAGGCCGATGCCGGTCCCCCCGGTATCGCGCGTTCGCGCTGCCTCGGTGCGGTAGAAGGGCAGGAAGATCTTTTCGAGTTCATCTTCCGGCGCGCCGGGGCCGTGGTCCTGGATGCGAAGCGAAACGCCCTTCGCGTCCGAAACGACGGAGACGTCCACGGCGGTTCCGTCCGGCGTGTAGCGCAGCGCGTTGCGCAGGATGTTCTCCACCGCGCCCCTGAGGATCTCCTCCCGCATCGGCAGGATCCACTCCCTGCCTTCGGAGCGGAAAAGAATACCCTTCCCCGAAGGCCGCGCCTCGAAGCGAGCGTCTTCGACGACCTTGCCGACGAGCAACTCGAAATCGCCGGGTTCGAAGGTCGCGTTTCCCATCTCGACCTCCAGGCGCGAGAGCGAGAGCAGTTGCCCGATCATGTCGTTCAGGATGGACGCTTCGGTTTCGATCCGCGCGAGCGCGTCCTCGGCGGCCGGGGCTTTCTTGCGGGCGAGTTCGAGCGCGACGCCAAGGCGCGCCAGCGGCGTGCGCAGCTCGTGGGAGATGTCGCGGATCAGGCGTTTCTGCGCGTCGAGCAGCTCCCGGATATAGCGGCTCGACCGGCTGAACGCGCCCGCGAGTTCTCCGAACTCGTCCTTGCGGCGCAGAACGCCTTCGTCGACATCCGCGTCGAGCTTTCCCTCCGCCAGTTTGCGCGCGGCGTCGGTCAGGCGGGTCAGGGGATCGCTGATATGGCGGGCGAGAAGGAAGCAGAGCAGAAGGGCCGTCGCGAGGAAGCCCGCGAGGTAGACCGCGAACGGAACGCGCTTCTCGGCGATCACGCGCAGCACGGGCGGCGGGCGGTGGAAGCTCCCGACGACGACGTATTCCCTGCCGGAAGCCGCTTTCATGCGCTCGGTGACGATCGTGAAGTCGTTGCGCGTCTCGAAGGAGCGCCCCTCCTCCAGGGACTCGATCGCTCTCCTGCCGATCTTCCGCACGAATTCGGGTTCGTCGTCGAACACGGATCGCCCGTCGGGATGGAAGAAGAACATCGAGAACCCCGTCTCGCGGCGGATCGTCCGGGCCGTCGCCGACAGCGCTTCGAGCCCGTCCCTTTCGAGGATGCCGAGGCACTCGCGCCCGCGAAGCGACAGCGCCTTGGACAGAACCTCCTCCTCCCCGGTCAGGACGATCCCCTGCCGGGTCATCAGGATCGTCAGGCCGAAGCTGACCGCGACGGACAGCAGGATGGTCGCGAGAAACCAGAGGAAGACCGTGACGAACAGCGACGAGCGCTTCATCCGCCCCTCGCTTCCTCCGGCGGGTAGGAGAGGATGTATCCGACGCCCCGCACGGTTTTGATGCGGTCCGAGCCGTCGGGGTACGGACCGATCTTGTGGCGCAGGTTGCTGATATGGACGTCCAGGCTTCGGTCGAACGGGGAGAAGGAGCGCTTGAAGACCTGCTGCATCAGTTTTTCGCGCGAGAAGATCGCGCCGGGGGAGCGCATGAGCGCTTCGAGAAGGTCGTACTCCATCGTCGTCAGATCGATGCGCCGTCCGTCCGTGCTGACGTACCGCGCCGAAACGTCAAGTTGCAGGTTCCCGACGCTCAGGGGGGCTTCGTGTCCGTCGCGCGACTCCGCCGTCTCCGCCGGACGGCCGCGGCGCAGGATCGCGCGCATTCGCGCGGACAGCTCGCGCGGGTTGAACGGCTTGGGCAGATAGTCGTCCGCCCCGAGTTCCAGTCCCAGAATCCGGTCGACGTCGTCGCCCCGGGCCGTAAGCATCAGCACGGGAACGGACGATTCCCGGCGGAGGTCCTTCAGGACATCGAGCCCCCCCTTGCCGGGAAGCATCACGTCGAGAACGACGAGCGAGAAATCGCCGCCGAGCGCCTTCGGGACCGCGGACAGACCGTCATGAACGACCGTCACGTCGAAACCCTCCGTTCCGAGATACTCCACGAGCAGATCGCACAGCCCCGCGTCGTCATCCACCAGCAATACCCGATCCATGAGCCTCGCCCCCTTCGCCGCATCGCTCCGTCTCATTGTACCGCAGTTCGATTTCCGCGGCGTCCTTCAGACTGACGAGCACGGCGCAGATCTCGCGGACCTCTCCGGGCGTCAGGGCGTCGAAGTTTTCGAGCCTTCGGATCGCCGCTGCGACGAACTCGTTGCGGGGGGCGGCCGCGTCTTCGGGACGGACGAAATACGATGCGATCGTTCCCGTCAGCGTGCTGATGAACCCGATTCCGACGAGCATCAGAACCACGGCGACGATGCGTCCGCCCGGCGACGCCGGCGAAATATCCCCGTAGCCGACCGTCGTCGCGGTCACGAACGCCCACCAGATCGCGTCGTTCAAGTCCATCTTCTCGAAGTGCCCGATCGCGACGGCGCCCAGGAGAATGGTCGAAACGGTGAAAAAAACGACGTAGTGGAAGTTGTGCCGCCGCAGAAACCGCGAGACGTATTTGTGCGTCCGCCCGAAGTAGACGATCAGGCGGAACAGTCGCGACGCCTGCAAGAGCCGCGTGGAGCGGATCAGCGGATAAATGCGCATCAGCCGGATTCCCTTGAAAAAGGCGTTGAACGGAAGGATCGCGACGAGTTCGACGATGTGCGTCCGAACGTACGTCCGCCTGTCGGCGGCGAGGTAGAGGTTGACGCAGTAGTCGGCCGCGAACGCGATCCAGATCCCGAGGTCCAGCCATTCGATCAGCTCGTCCTGCGCGTCGGACAGCTCCATGCGGTCCTGAAGGATCAGCAGAACGACGCAGAGGAGCGCGAGAAACACCAGAAAAAAGTCGTAGCACCGCTGGATCTTCTCTCTCCCGGCGCCCACACGCATCACGCCCCTCTTTTTCTCCGAAAATTACATCCTTTCGTATGATACACCAGCGGCGCGCCCCGAAAAGTCGGCGACCGGAATACAAACATCATCCCGGAGGGGAATAAAGGTGTACAATCAATACAAGCCTCGTCCGTCCACGAGGCGCCCGGAAGAAATTCCGGACGAATCCCGCGACGCGAACGGGGTATTTTCATCGATCTGATCCAGTCGCTTCACATACCGACGCTTTTCTTCATCACCGGAATACTGGCGGTTGCATTCGTCGTCATGCAGCCCATCGTCCTGCGGTGGAACCCGGGCATCCCCGGCGTCCGTCTTTGGGCGGACGGCAATTTGTCGCTGGGGTTCGGCCTCCTCTTCCTTCTCGGGCGCAACGTCCTTCCCGACTTCATCTCCATCGTCGTATCGAACGCGCTCATCGTGGGCGGCATTTGCCTAATCCGCGGCGGCTTCCGGATGCTCCTCGGGCGCCCCCCCGCAGGGCGACGCGCATTTCTTCTCTTCATGGCGGCGTACGTCTGCGCGGTTTCCTATTTCACCTACGGCTCTGAAAGCATCCGCATCCGGGCGATCCTCCTTTCCGTCTTCTCGATCGTCCCGTGCCTCGCGATAGTTGGCGACACGGTCGGGTCGCCGTCGTCGAAGCATCTCGTCCACCGGATCTTTGCGGGGATGGCGGCGTTCCACGCCCTCTTCAACATCGTTCGCGTCTGCGCGCTCGCAGGGGCTCCGGAGGGGGGGAATCTCTACGACGACGGAATCCTGCTCCGGGAGAACATCATCGAACTCATCCTGTTCCTGTTCATTCTGTCGATCGAATACGTCCTCGCGATCTCGCTGCACCTGTCGAACCGGAACAGGGAACTATCCGAAATCGACTCCCTCACCCGCGTCTTCAACAGGAGGGTCTTCTCGGAGCTGCTGGAAAGGGAACGGAGGCGCGCGGACCCCTTTGCGCTGCTCTACGTCGACATCGACCGCTTCAAGGCCATCAACGACACCTTCGGCCACGCGGCGGGAGACTGCGTCCTCGAACAGTTTGCGCTGCGGCTTCGCGAAACGCTTCGCTCCCGCGATATCATCGGTCGGCTCGGAGGCGACGAATTCGCCGTGATCATGCCGGATGCGGACGCGTCGGACGCCCGGTCCGCCGCCGAACGGGCGAAGCGGCATGTCGAAACGTCGGGATTCGACTTCGAGGGGACTCCGATCGATGTCACCATCAGCATCGGGATCGCCGGAACCGACATGCTGGGGAAGTCCTTCGAACAGATCAACCGAGAAGCCGACGCGGCCCTCTACGAGGCGAAGCGCTCCGGCCGCAACCGGGTCGTGGCGTATGAACCTGCGGACGCCGCACGTTCCGGCTGAGGCGCGGGAGAACCGCAAAACCGTCTTGCGCTCCCTCGCGCGCTGTGCGATACTGCTTCGCTAAAGCGGCGAGTCCTCCCCGTTTCGGGACGGCGCGTCGCTTCAAGGGAACCTTTCAGAAGGAGTGAATGTCATGAAAATTGCGGAAAAGTACCGAAAGGCCGAACCGTCGAAGATCCAGAAGATCTTCCAGGTCGCCGCGGCGAATCCGGATATCGTATCGCTCGGCATCGGGGAGCCCGATTTCGACACCGAGCACGACATCATCGACGAGGCCGCCCGCGCAGCGAAGGCCGGATACACGCACTACCCCCCGATCCAGGGGTACGAGGATGTCCGAAAGGCCGTCTGCACCTACTGGGACCGGCGCTACGGCCTGAAATCGACGCCCGACGAGGTCCTCGTCATGGCGGGCGGCGTCCAGTCGCTCCACCTCGCGCTCCAGTCGCTCCACCTCGCGCTCCAGGCGCTCCTCGAACCCGGCGACGAAGTCATCACGCCGGAGCCCTGCTTCCCGCCGTACTTCGACCAGATCGCGCAGCACGACGGCGTCGCCGTCCACCTGCCGACGACGGAAGATGACGGCTTCATCCCGACGCCCGAGGCCATCGAACGCGCCGTGACGCCGAGGTCGCGCGCGCTGCTCCTCTGCTCGCCGAGCAACCCGACGGGCCGCGTCATGACCCGCGCGCAGATGGAGGGCATCGCGGCCGTCGCCGAGAAACACGATCTCGTCGTCCTCTCCGACGAAATCTACGACGCCCTCGTCTTCCGCGGGAAGCACGTCCCGTTCGCGAGCCTGCCGGGGATGAAGGCTCGAACCCTCACGATGAGCGGCCTGTCCAAGAGCCACTGCATGACCGGGTGGCGGCTCGGCTACGCGATCGGCCCAGCGGAGCTGATCCGGACCATGTGCCTCATCGCGGCGAACCAGACCTACGGCGTCTGTGCGCCCTCGCAGCGCGCGATGCTCTACGCGCTCAATGCGCACGACGGAAAGATCGACGAGCGTCTGGCGGCCTTCCGGGAGCGGCTCACCTACGTCGCCGGACGGCTTAACGTGATGCCGGGCGTCAGTTGCGCGGAGCCCGAAGGGGCGTTCTACCTCTTCCCGAACATCAAAGGGACCGGCATGACGAGCGACGCGTTCGCGTGGGGGCTGCTCGAGAAGGGGCGCGTCGCGACGCTCCCCGGATCGGCCTTCGGCGCGTGCGGCGAGGGCTACCTCCGGCTGGCCTGCACGTGCGCGATGCCGAAGCTCGTGACGGCGATGGACCGGATGGCCGCGTACGCGGCTTCGATCCGCGCGTAGCGTCGCGCGATCTACGGCGAAGGGACCGGGGAGAGCCCCCGGTCCCTTTTTTATCGCTTGCTTTCGATTCGGACGCGTCCGCGGATCACTTCGGATCCGGGCGGTAGCTGTACGACGGGTGGTTCAGCCCAGTGGGCGGGTAGAAGACGTCCCCGACGTACGCGAACCCGAGCTTTTCGAGAAGGATCTTTCGCGACGCGACGTTCTTCGGGTTGTGCCCCGCGAAGAGTCCCTTCGCGTCCAGCGTGTCGAACGCGTATTTGATGACGGCGAGCGCCGCCTCGACCGCGTACCCCTGCCCCCACACGGCGCGCCGCAGGTGGAACCCGAGTTCGTAGACGCCGTTCGGCAGGTCGTAGGGCCGGAGGCCGCAACATCCGGCGTGCCGCCCGGTCGCCAGTTCGAAGATCGGCCAGTACTGCACGCCGTACACCTCGCCGTTGCGGATCTCCGTCGCGAGCCGGTCGCGCACCTCCTGATCCGTGAACGCGCCGCTCGCGCAGATGAGTTTCGTCACCTCGGGATCGCCCCACAGGCCGAAGGCGAGTTCCGTATCGTTCGCCGTCCACTTCGAAAAGCCGAGACGCTCCGTCTTCAGGAAATACTCCCTCATCTCGCGACACCTCCGTGTAGGACCGATACGCCATTATCCCCGGCGGACCGGCCTATTTCAACCGGACATCCATCACGAAGGCCCGGATGGTTCGCTCGCCGCTCGCGGAAAGCTCTTCTGCCTGCCGTTTCAGGGCGCCCCGCGCTTCCTCAATGCTTGTCCCGACACGGGGACGTTTCCTGTTTCTGTCCTTGAAGCACGCCGGGTCGCAATCGAACCAGCCGACAAGGTAAATGCCGCATCGCGAATGGGAGTCCGAAAGATATCCTTCTGCCAGCTGCGTCTTCATGGCCGTTTTGACTCCGGAATTCCAGCTGCCTTTGACTTCGATTACCACACGGTATGTCAAGCAACTTCCAGAATGACCGCTAGCAACATTATGGACGTAAAGATCCACCCTTTCTCCGGAATCCGGCGTCGTCGTAGGTCGAACTTCGACCTCGCGGTTCACGATAATACCGGATTGCTTCAAATTAAATTCCAGATATTTCTTAACGGTATCCGCGTATCTTTTCTCAGGCTTGGGCCAAAATTGACTATTACTATTTTCGGTTTCTTCATTCCAAAGAAGGATTGCCAGTGCGGTCTCTCCCTGCAATACATCTTCCATCCGCTGGAGCGATTCGAGGAGGACTTCGAGAAGCTGTCCGTCGGAATTGACGAAACGCCGGTCCGTTCTCTCGAGAAAGCTTCGTATCTCCGAAGGCGACGGAGGAACCCATGTCTTCGCGCAGGTCGTCTCCCTGGCTATCGCGAGGGATCGTTCCAGGAAGGGAAGATCGGGAAGGTCTTTCTTGAGTTTCTCCAGTTCGAAGACCGCTTCCTGCGTACCGAAGGACACCAGCACATTGAGCGTCCGATCCCTGAGTTCCGCTGCCTTGTCTCTCGGCATAACTTCATGGGCCGTCCCCGCCTCATGGGCTGGGTCGCCTTTATACGGAAAATGCTCGTTGAGCCACCGAAAGAAATCCGCCAGTTCTCTCGGAGTCCGGGAACTCAAGAAAGGGAAAAGAGGCTCTCGTCTATAGGCGATCATCAAAACGGCCTCTTCACCCAGACCCGGGCTGTTTTCGAGAAGCGATCGAAAAATCGTCCAGTTGCGGGGTTCGGGGTGACCCATCAACGCATTCGCGGCGACGATGATTCTCTTTCGCAGCTTTGCGTCATCCGGTGCGGGAGGGCGGACAAGGTCTTCGACGAACGACGCGGCCTCCGGATCCCCATGCTCCAGGAGAAGGGACAGCGCCGCGTCAAAGCTCGCGATGGGCAACTCGTCATCCTCTACATGACGCATGAGAAACGCGCGCAGCGGCTCTCCCCAGCAGAGGCGAAGCTGTTGCTCAAGATCCGGACTGCAGTGATTTCCCTCCTGTTTCCGCAGCAGGATGTCCCAGATTTCGCGGCAGGCTTCCGGCGCCTTTTCGTACCCCGTACGGATGATGCGGTCGATAATCGCGCTCTCTTCATCGCCTTCAGAGGCGTTTTCGTAAAAAGAGCCGTCCAGAAGGAACGGAAGCCATTTTTCCCATATCTCCGAAGAAAACGATTCGATGTCTCCGGTGCGTTGCTTTCCGAGAAGAAAGAAGGCCCTGCCGACGCTCAGCTCATCTTCGTTATACGTCTTCGTTCCCAGGTTTCGTTCGGGAAGGGCTCCGTTGTATACGAAGGTTTTCGCCGCCGCGACGATTCTGGACCGAACGGACTCGTCGGCTTCCAGCCAGCCGAGAGATTGCGTCAGATCACGGTCTGGATGATCTGAAGGGTTCAGAGGCATTTCAAGATTCAGCTGCGACCAGAAATTCGGTTCTCCGGATTCGATACGGCCGAGGCAGATGAGCACCCTTTCCTTCGGTGATGGTTGCAGCGGTGCGACCTCTTCTTTTTCAAAGGAGTCGAGTCCCTGTTGCGAGCGGTGCTCGCGGGAGATTTCCTCGGGAGGGCGACCCTTTCTGTCCATCAGCCACGGGAACTCCGCTGCAAGCTCTTTCATCTCGTCGCAGGCATCGAGCAGAAGAGCCACATGATCCGGCAAAGACAGATCTGAGGCATATCGAACGAATCGAGTCCAATTCTTCACGATTCGTTCGATATGCCTATCCGTTCTCTTGTGCGCTGCCCGGGCTTGTTCGATGAGCCAACTCAGGTCCTCTCTGCCGATAAGACCGAGAAGGTACGGTATTTTCAACAAACCAAGCCGGTCGTCGTCTCCTGCCGTTTCGGCCAGGGAAGATGTCAAGATTCGTTTCACTCCGCAAACGTCTGCGGAAAGTTCGGACTTTAAAGCGTCACACATCTTTTCGTCGGAGAAAAGGCGGTATTCGGAACGATACCGCCGCAGAAGCGCGCCCGCATACGCTGCGGCAATTTCCGGATCCGTCAGGAACGGCACGGATTTTTCCACCAGATCGTCCATAATTTTATCGAAAGGCCGATCATAATCATTTTTGGTTGGGAAGAGTTCAGGGGATGTCATCCATCGCAGGCCGACCAGATAGTCTTCCTTTTTCGTGAACTTCGAAACAATCGGCAATAATGACAGAAAATGTCGGTATGCCCCGAAAAGCCTTGTTACGGGCAGCGTGAGAAGCGGAAAGAGTTCACCGGCCGAGAGATGATCCGGCCACAGCGCCCTGAGGGCGACTCCCTTCATCTCCCTGTCCGGATCATCCGGACGATCGTTCAGGAACGGACGAAGCCCTCGTCGGGATTCCCCGGTATCGATCGCCATCAGCGCATACGCCGCCTCGATTCGCAGGGCGTATTTTTGTTCGCATTCTTCGGTCATTCGGATAAGTTCCGGAACCAGAACGGAAAGCCTGCACTCACGGGCTATGTCGAGAACGAGTCCCATCTGCTCGTCGGAACAAGGATGTTCGCCGGTCAGAAATGGCCGGAGAATCTCCGCCAGATTGGGGCATTCCAGGTTTTCGAGCGAACTCCGCAGGTTTCTGGCCCGTTCCCACGGGATGCCTTGCCATCGTACGTTCTCGAGAAGGTGGCGAGCGAGGCGCTCTCTCTGATCGGGAGCAAGCGTATCCGCTTCTACGAGAAGCAGCGGATCCCTGTCGAGAATTTCAGGGAAGAGATCCTGTCTCATGGATGCCAGCCACGCCGTCATTTCCCGCAGTCTGGGGACGACGGCATGGCTGGCGGGGTGCAACAGGATGTTCAAAAGTTGCGGCGCCGGCGTCTTTCGGTAGTCGAGATACCACGCCGCCAGGAAATCGGCGTAACTTTGGTGCGCGAAGACGATCGTATCGTCCGCATCGGCGGAAAAGAGCCCCGTCAGGCGCGCTTCGGAGAAGACGCGCTCCGTGACATCGAACGTCTGCCCGTCGGCGGTTTCGCTTCCCCAGCAGAGATCTTCGCAGGAAAGCGCGCGCCCCTCATCTTCGCGGGACGAGAAGGAAATCGTGTCGTGCCCCGAAAGTCGGGAGAAGAACGCCAGTCTCGCGGCGGCGACAAACAGTTGATTTGACGAAAAATGACGATTCTCCCGTCTCGTTCGATCTTCCTCGGTGCAGAGAAGGCGGCACCCACTCTCGAATACGGCGCGGCGCGTACCGGGAAGAGCCCCGTCTTCCCGGAAGATATCGAGCAGCATGTTCAGCGTGATCGGTCTGGAAGCGAGCGAAACGGCTTCGAGTCGCTCAATCTCTCGAAAGAACGGGTTCGCGTCGATTTCACTGATTTCCGCCGCCTCGATGACATCCTTTTTCCGTAATGGAGCAAGTTCGAGAAAATCCGGAGAAATGCTTTCATCCGCACTTTTCCAGATTTTCCCTATGTTGTTTGGGCTCGACACTTCGTAAGGCCATTCCGCCGTGCGGCATGTCAGGCGCAACCGGAGGCGCTCAGGCGGATACTCCTTCAATTTCTCGATAAGATTCGACAGCGCTCGTGTCGGGCCAAGTTGCGACTCGTCGAGGCTATCGAGGAGAAGAAACAGAAGTTCGCCGGATGACGAACATTTCCAGGAGCGAAACTCTTCGCTCCCGAAGATGTACTCCGTCAGCCATTGGCTGGTATCCATGTCCCGAAGATTTTTGTAGATGACTCTCGGAGAAGGCCCGGTCCCGCATTTCCCGCAAAGACGCCTTTGTTCTTCTTCAAGGACGGTCGTCTTTCCCATCCCCGACTCCCCCAGAAGAAAGAGCGCCGGCGAATCATCCAGTGTATCCAGGGTCGTCAGTTCCCGGGCATAGATGTTCCCCCACTTTTCTTCCGGATCGTAAAGGAATCCGTCGAAGTTGTACGGAACCTCCTTGCCGAACGGGACCCAGAACCTCTTCCACAAATAGTGTTTCCCACTCACGGTAACGCCTCCTACACAAGCAACGTCGAGGAGAAACGGGAAAAACTCTATTGTTCGGGAATCGTCGTCGGGAAAAAAACACGGAACGGCTAAAATCTGATTTTTAAAATATATGATATTGTATCTTTTCCGTTCATTCCTGCAAAGATATAAAAAGAGAGGGAGCCGCCGGGGCGGCTCCCTCTCCTGTCTCATGTCCTCTCTGTTCCGCTTGCGTGAGCCTGCATCCGTTTATTCCGAACGACCGCAAGTTCCGCCAAAACCGCGGCCGCGACGACAAGAAACGCCGCCCGGAATCCGATCGCGTCACCGAGCGCGGAAAGCGCCGGAGGCGCGAGGAAGTACCCGAGGCCCCACAGGATGTAGAAGACGGCGGAGGCTGACCCCTTCATCGCCGCCGGGACCGCGTCGCTCAGGGCCGCCATCGCCGAGACGCACAGCGCTCCGAGCCCGAACGACGCAAGCGAGAGAACGGCGAGCGCCGCCCACCCTTCGGTCCACGGGAACGGTGCGACGCCCGCCGCGATCAGCACGAGCCCCGCGCACATCACGACGTTGCGCCCTCGCCTGTCCGAAATCCGTCCCGCGACGGCCTGCGCGACGCCGATCGCGACGTAGAACAGCACGAAGTATGCGGCGACTCCGCTCTGAACGAAGCCCTTCTCGCGCAGCAGGACGGCCGGAACGACGGTCAGAAACATGCCGTATCCGCCGCCGTAGAGGCAGATGACAGAAAGAATCGCCGAAAACCGGATCTCGCGAAGCGCCGCGAGGACGTCCCGGCATTCTGGAAGCTCCCCGGTTCGCGGAAGGTCGCGCGCGGGCTCCTCGACGAAGATGGCGACGATCGCGGCGGCGGCGAGCCCAGTCGCCGAGTAGAGCAGAAAGATTCCGTCGCCGCCCAACGCCGCCGGGGCGAAGACGCTCGCAACGCTTCCGGCCGTCAGCCCGAGGTGGAACGATGCGTTGTACCGTCCGATCGCCGCGCCCTTCTCGTCCGGATACAGCAGCGAGAGAAGCGCGGGGGCGACGGCCCACGCGGGAATTTCCGCAAGCCCCTGGAGCGCTCTTCCGGCGAGGATGCCGAAGACGCTTCCGGCCATGGCGTACAGCGGTCCGACGACGCACGCGAGCGCGAAGCCGGCCGCGATGAACGGCTTGAACCCGTAGCGGTCGCCGAGGCGCCCGACGGGGAGCTGGAAGAGGACGAACGGGACCGCGAACGCAGAGGTGATCGCGCCGACCCAGACCATCGATTGCGAGAGGGACATGACGCGACCCGGCAGGAGCGTGACGATCAGCCCGACGCCGGTCATTTGGAGAAATGCGGCGGCGCAGAGCGCCGTCGACGTTGTTCGTTTCACGAAAAACCACCTTTCTTCCGTATCACGCCGGATTTCCCGGTAATACCCAACCTGAACCGCCGGCAGGACGCCTTCGGCGGCAATTAGGAACGATTTCTCGTCCCAATGACGGGGAATCAGTTTTTACAGGCTGTCAGGAGGCGGCGGACACAGAAGAAAATGGGGCATCGCTTCTTCTCCCTTTCGGATGGGCTGTTTTTCGTATTCTACAGCATATTATGGGTGCGGAAAGGCGTCGGTTCGCTGCGATCGGAATCATCGGCGCTTCGCCGGCTCCGGCGGGTGTTTGTGCGGCGTGGCGCCGCCGGACGCGCCTCAGGGGATCGCCATCGCCCCCGCGAGGCCGCCGAGGGTCTCGATCGCGCGTTCCACCTCTTCGGTCCAGAACGCGGCGTTGAGACGGAAGCAGTTTCCGTACCGGCCGGTCGTCGTGAAGACGGCCCCCGGAGCGATCATGATACGCTCGCCCACGGCCTGTTCGTAGAGCTTGAGCGAGTCGATCTCCTCGGGAAGCTCCACCCAGAGCATGAAGCCCCCTTCGGGGTGCGACACGCGCGTCCCCTCCGGAAAGCACCGCAGGATCGCCTCGCGCATCTGCGCTACGTGGCGGGCGTAGACGCGCCGGACGGACCGGAGGTGATGGTCGTAGCCTCCGGCGTCGAGGAATTCCGCGACCGCAAGCTGCGTCGGCGAAGCCGTCGCGAGGTTGAAGAGCGATTTGAGCTGTTCGACCGCAGGGCGGAAGCGTCCGGGGACCATCCAGCCGACCCGGTACCCCGGCGCCAGCGTCTTCGAGAACGACGAGCAGTACATCACGAGCCCCTTCTCGTCGAACGCCTTCGTGCACGACGGGCGCGCCGGACCGAACGCGAGGTCGCCGTAGACGTCGTCCTCGATGAGGGGGATGTCGCGCCGGGCGAGCATCGCGACGAGGTCGCGCTTTTTGTCGTCCGGCATCGAGGAGCCGAGCGGGTTGTTGAAGTTCGCGATCGTGACGCAGGCCCGGATCGGCGTCTGCTTCATCGCGTACTCGAGAATGTCGAGGTTGATCCCCTCTCCCGGAACCGAGGGGATTTCGAGCACCCGGAGGCCGAGCTGCTGGACGGATTTCAGGAACGTTGAGTAGATCGGCGACGCGAGCGCGACGGCGTCCCCGGCCCTGCACGTCGTGAGCAGCGCGAGCGTTACGGCCTCTACGCAGCCCGAGGTCACGACGATGTCGTCCGCCGAGAGGGAGCATCCCGCATGGAGCATCCGGCGCGCGATCTGAAGCCGCAGCCGCCGCAACCCCTGCTCCGGGGCGTACGAGACGCTCTGGCGTCCGTACCTTCGGGATTCCGACGCGAGCATCCGGGTCAGTTTATTCACGGGCAGAAGATCCGTGTTCGGGGTTCCGCGGCCCAAGGGCATATTCGCGGGGTCCGCGAGCGTCCGCATGATCTGAAGCGGAACGTCCCCGAGGATCACGTCGTTCGGGGCCACGTCCTCCATCGCCGGGACCGCGGGAGTCCGGCGGGGCTCCTCCCTGCCGGCGGAACGGACGTAATACCCCGATTGCGGTCGCGCCTCGACGAGACCGCAGTTCTCAAGCTGCGAGTACGCCTGGACGAC
Organism: uncultured Synergistaceae bacterium; assembly: GCA_964451935.1. GTDB lineage: Bacteria > Synergistota > Synergistia > Synergistales > Aminobacteriaceae > CALFXN01. The sequence continues at coordinate 15,129 of CAYVKE010000046.1, forward strand.
CGTATTGGCGCTCACGCGCAACTGTTGCGCCAGGCTTCGGATCGACGGAATCCTGTCCCCGGGACGGTATGTCCCGTTTCCGATCATGCTCCGGATCTTGCCGGCGACGTCCTCGTACAAAAAGACCGGTTCCGCTGGAATTCTCCCGTTTGTCTCCATGACTTCAGATTATAACGGCGGCCGGGAAGGGATACAGCGACAGTTTCGCGTCGTTTCGACCGGTACAGTTCGCTTCCGCGCCCATCTGTATCCGTCGCCCGAATGCGCGGCTACTCCTGTTTTCCCGTCGCCGCCGCCGGTATCATTCGTCTGCCGCCCCGAAGGGACGGCGAACCGAAAAACGGGAGGCGGAAACGACATGGATCCGAAACAGGCGGGAACGTGCTGCGCGAAGGGGTGTTCGGTCTGCGCTTCGGAAACCGGGCTCGATCCGGCGGACATCGCGAGGATCGACGGCTATATCCGGGACCGGAAGACGATGACGGAGCAGTACTCCAAACGGTCGAAGATCCCGGACGCGTTCGCGGCGCTCGGGAAAGAGGCCTACGCGGACGGTGCGCTCGACCGCAAGACGAAGGAACTCATGGCGACGTGCGTTTCGATCATCGTCAAGTGCAAGCCGTGCATCGAGCACCACGTCGGCGAAGCGCTGCTTCACGGCGCGACGGAAAAGGAGATCATCGAGACGATGGACGTGGCCGTTTCGCTCGGAGGGGGACAGGCGCTCGTGTTTTCGCGCTTCGCGCTGAAGGCGATGGACTACCACCGGAACGGCCTCGGGACGGAGGACAGCAAGTGACGGAGTCGCGGCCGCTCTCCGGACGGATCGACGACCTCCCCTCGCTTCCCGTAAAGGAATACGGCGAGGGGATCGGGAAGCGCGTCATCTTCGGCCCCGGCAGGTTCTGGGAGGAGTACACGGTCCGATTCTTCACGACCGCGCCGGGAAAAAAGACCCCATTTCACGCGCACGACTGGCCCCACTACGTCCTCGTCGTCGAGGGGCGCGGACGGGCGCTGATCGCCGGGCGGACGTACGAGCTTTCGGCGGGGTCGTGGGCGCACGTCCCCGCGAACACGGATCACTTCTTCGAGAATGCGTGCGACGGGGATTTCCGGTTCGTCTGCATCGTCCCGTCGCGGGGGGATCCGTTCCGGGAAGGGCCCGCGCAGGCAGGCGGCGTCTGCTGAAACGCACGAAACGATCGGGGCGGCCTGACCGGAGCGAAGGCCCGGTCCGCTCCCGCAGCTCCGAACGGGGCCGGGGCTTCTCTTCAGAAGAAGCGCCCGGCCCCGTTTCGTCCGCTGTGTCCGGAAATGTCCCCGTTTCGCGGCTCCGCGGAATCGAACGCACGGAGCGGTTTCTTCTTCCATATAGAATCCATAATCCCTTGAAATTCTTTGATTCATAAGATAAAATCGTCAATACCTTTTGAAACGGAGGTTTTTGACGATGGACGCGATCGATATTGCGATTCTGCGGCGTCTCATGGAACGCGCCCGGACGACCTGGGCGGAACTCGGCTCCCTTCTGGGGCTGTCGGCGCCCGCGGCGGCGGACCGAGTCCGGAAGCTCGAAGAGGCGGGCGTGATCCGCGGCTACGCGGCGCTCGTCGATCCCGAAGCGGCGGGGTGCGGCCTTGGGGCGTTCGTCTCGGTCACGCTCGAACGCGCGGACGACCGGAGGGCGTTCCTCGACATGGTCCGTTCGCTGCCCGAGATCCTCGAATGCCATCATGTCGCCGGGGCTGAGGACTACATTCTCAAGCTCCGTTGCGCCGACACGCGCGAACTCGAACGCCTCATCAGCGACCGGCTCAAGTCCGTCCCGGGCGTCCGGACCCGGACGGGCGTGATCCTGTCGACGGTCAAGGAGACGCACATCCTCCCGGTGCGCGTCGCCGAACGGTAGGGGGGCGCCGCGATGGATCCGGCGCTGCTTCTCAAGGGGCTCGTGATGGGCTTCTCTATCGCCGCTCCGGTCGGGCCGATCGGCGTCCTGTGCATCCGCCGGACGCTCGGGGACGGCATCCTTCACGGCGTCGTCTCCGGGCTCGGCACGGCGTCGGCCGACGCGATCTACGGCTGCGTCGCCGCGTTCGGCGTCACAACCGTCTCGGATTTCCTTCTGGGGTCGCAATTCTGGCTGCGGCTTGTCGGCGGGCTGTTCCTGCTGTATCTCGGGTGGGCGACCTTCCGCTCCGTTCCGGCGCGCGAGGCCGCAAAGGCGGGGGAGGGGCGGACCGGCGGCCTTGCGGGCGCGTACGCTTCGGCCTTTTTCCTGACGCTGACGAATCCGATGACGATCGTCTCGTTCGCGGCCGTCTTCGCGGGACTCGGCCTCGGGGCGGCTCCGGAGGGGCGGGCGGCGGCCGCGCTGCTCGTCTTCGGCGTGTTCTCGGGCTCGATGCTCTGGTGGCTTTTTCTGAGCGGCTCGGTCCATCTTCTGCGGTCGCGGTTTGACCACGGGAGGCTCGTCTGGGTCAACCGGCTCTCCGGGCTCGTCGTCGCGGCCTTCGGCCTCGCGAGCATAGCGAGCATAGAGAGCGCGGCGAGTCTGCCGCCGTTCTGAGTCGTCCGGCGGACGATCTTCGCGGGGAGAAACGTCTATAATGAAACGCACGCACGCACGGCGCGGCCGGGAGCGGGCGAATTCTTCACGTGGAGATGAGAGTCATGAAGCGAACGCACCGGATCGGAATCGCTCTCTGCGCCTGTCTTCTCGCATGCCTTCCTCCCGCCGGGGCGGACGGCTGCTCCGAGGTCTTTCTCAAGCGCGACGCCGTGCTCGTATCCGCCCGGAACTTCGATTTTTCCCGCGGAAACGGAGCCGTGCGGTTCAACCCGGCCGGAATGCGGCGAAAGGCCCAATACGTTCCGACCGCCTGCCGCCCGCTCGAATGGACGAGCGCATACGCCTCCGTCGCGTTCGACACCATCCTGCAGCGGACGACCTCGCCCGAGGACGGAATCGTCTATGCGGGCGTCGACGGAATCAACCGGGCCGGGCTCAAAGTCGGAACGTACTACCTCGAATCGTCCGGATTCCCGCAGACGGGGCCCGAAACGACGATCGACATCTGCTCGCTCCAGCAGCACCTCCTCGACACATGCGGCGGCGTCGACGCCGCGCTGGCGGACCTCGGCTCCGGGCGGTACCGCGTGACATCCACGCCGGTCGAGGGGTTCGAGATCAAACTCCATCTGTACCTTCACGACGCGACGGGGGCGTCCGCGATCGTCGAATTCGTCGGAGGCGCGATGAAGGTGATCCGCGATCCGAAGATCCCCATCCTGACCAACACGGAGTACGACGAATCGGTCGCGTCGCTCGCGCGATACGAGGCGTTCGGCGGCGCGCTTCCAATTCCGGGGGGACGCGAGTCGATCGACCGCTTCGTCCGGGGCGCGTTCTACCGCAGCCACATGACGGTCCCGGACGATCCGGCGCGGGCCGTCGCCTTCGGCTTCGCCGCGGCGCAGGTTCTCTCCGTCCCGCCGGAGTTCCCGGACGGAAGCACGTTCTGGACGATCGTCACGGACATCGCGGGAAGGCGGATCTTCTTCCGAACATTGAACAACCCGGCGATCGCCCGGATCTCGCTCGACGAACTCGCGGAGACCGCGAAGGTTTCGAGCGAGATCGACCTGTTGCGAACGGACCTTTCCGGCGACATCGGCGCGTTGTTCGACCGCACGAATGCGTTCAACCCCGCAGCGATTCCTCCCGCGCCGGACTACGCCCGCGCGTCCGACTGGGCGTCCCTGCCTCCGGAGGCGGAACGCACGAAGTCGGCGGATGTCTTCTTCGTTCACCCGACGGCGTTCTTCTTCCCGAACGCATGGAACGAATGCCTGGAATCGAACCAGCAGAACCCTCTGGTCGACGCGGCGCTCGAGGGCAAGGCCGGCGTCTTCGCGGCGACCTGCAACATCTTCGCCCCGAGATACCGCGAGGCGCACATCAAGGTGCTCTCCGCCTCCGAACAGGACAAGTCCATGGCGCTCGGCATAGCCTATTCGGATGTCGAAAAGGCCTTCGATTACTACATGGACCATTTCAATGCGGGGCGTCCCTTCATTCTCGCGGGGCACAGCCAGGGATCGAACATCCTGCTTTGGCTGCTCCAGCGCCGTTTCGGAAACCCGAAGCTCCGCGAACGGCTCGTGGCGAGCTACATCATCGGATGGTCCGTCACGCCGGACGACCTCGAAAAATATCCGCAGCTCGTCATGAGCGATTCGCCGACGCGGACCGGGTGCATCATCAGCTACAATACGCAGGCCGTCAGTCCGGACATTACCATCGCCATCCCCGGAGCGGTCGGGGTCAACCCGCTGACCATGGATGCGACGGGCGAGGCCGTCCCGAAGGAACGCAACCTCGGCGCCGTGTTCTTCGCCGACGGAAAACGGATCGAAGTTCCGCAGTTCACGGGAGCGCAAACGGTCGACGGCGCGCTTATCGTCCCGCGGCCGACCCGCACCGACCTGGTGCGCGGCGCGGCGGGCGGCTTCTACCATCCCTACGACTACGCCTTCTTCTTCCGGAACCTCGAACGGAACGTCGCGGAGCGCGTAGCCGCGTTTCTGAAGGAGCACCCGGAAACGAAATAGCACCCGCCCGTTTCGGGACGTGAAAAAGCGAGGCCGCTCCCAATGCGGGAGCGGCCTTCGTCGTGAACACGCCGAAAACAAACCGGGGGGCGACTCTTACGCGGCGGCGTCTCCCTCGGGCGGAAGCTGCGCGCTCTTGGGCTGTTTCGACATGTGGCACGTGAAGAGCATGGCGCCGATCATCGAGGCGTTGTCGAGGATCTCGATGAGCACATGGCTTACGTGCGGCTCGTAGACCCGGATCTCGGTCAGGGCGAGCCCCAGGAGGAAATAGACGCCCCAGACGCCCGTGATGATGTAGTTCTTCCGCAGAAATCTCGGGTGCGTCCAGAACTGCTGCGGAACGCACTGCTTCGCGTAGTCGATCGTGAAGGGACGTTTGAACAGCATGGATCCCCACGCCATGACGTTCATGTTCAACTGGGACAGCATTCCGAGATGCCCGATGACCCATATATTGGACATCAGAACGACCGTGACGAAGCTGAAGGAAAAGAAGAAGATCGTTCCCCAGAAGATGAATCCGCGCACCTTGCTCCGGAGCGACTGGCACAGAGAGACCGCAAACGCGATAACGAGCGCGGCCTTCAGCATCGTCAGCGGATCGGCGAACGGAAGAACGCACACTATCTTGAGGACAAGCCAGGGAGCGAAGGAAAGCATCATCGAGAACATACTCACAGGGAACACCTCCACATGTCTCGCGCGATCCGATCCGGCGCCGTCCGCCCGGAAGGACGTTCCTTCCGAACGACACGCCTCCGCCTCGTCGCACGCCGGATTATGGCGTCGCTATGCTACCACATTTTTATCCTTTTTCGCCGATGCGTTTCGAACACGACAAGAAACCCGCTGCTGTCGCCGGTTGCGAAAACGAAAGCCCGGGGAAATCCCGAAGGCTCCCGTCGGTTTTCCTTTCCGGCGGGTGCAAACGGCGACGGTCTTTCCTTCGCCGGAAGGACGTTTATTCAAACGTCACGTTCGTCAGAAGGTGATAGGACCTCGGATCGACGCGGAACCCCCTGATGTTTTTCTGTGTTCCGCAGAGCGGCTCGTCGTTGTGCAGATAGACCCACGGCGTCAGGGAATCGATTTTGTCCTGAAGGTCTTTGTAGAGCTTCTCCCGTTCCGCTCCGTCGGGAAGGGCGCGGCCTTTTTCCATCATGGCGTCGATTTCCGGATTCGAAAAGTAGGAGTAGTTCGAACTCCCCATCATCTTCGTGTGGAACACGCCGAAAAGGGCGAAATCGGGATCCGGCACGGTGGCGACCCATGCGATGATAAACATGTCGTGAGTCTTCTGCTTCAGTCCGTCCAGGTAGGCGCCCCATTCGAGCACCTTGATCTCGGCCTTGATGCCGATTTCCTCGAGCTGGTTCTGGATGATCGTGGCCATATCGATGCGCTCCTTGCGCTCGTTGACCCAGATCTGGACGTTCAGCGGAAGCTTCACTCCGGCCTCGGCCAACAACTTTTTGGCCCCTTCCACATCCTGCGCTCGGGGTTGGCGGCTTGTGTCGGAATACTTGATGTTTGTCGGAATGATTCCGGAAGGGACTTTCCCCACGCCGCGCCAGACTGCATTATGCATGCCGACGGTATCGATGGCCATGCTGACCGCCTTGCGGACCTTCGGATTGTCGAAGGGCGGCTTCATGCAGTTGAACCCCATATATGTTATGGAGTAGTCGAATTCCCGCAAAAGATTCAGTTTCGGGTGTTCCTGGACCCGCTTGGCGTCGTTCGCCGTGATCTGGTACGCGATATCGATCCCGCCGCTTTCGAGTTCGATGGTCCGGCTCGTCGCTTCCGGTATCGACCGCATCACGAGCGTCTTGTAGGCGGGTTTCTTTCCCCAGTAGTTCTCGTTCCGCTCCAGCGTTATCTGATTGCCTTTCGCCCAGCTTTTGAAGACGAACGGCCCCGTTCCGACGGGATTCATTCCGTAGGCGTCGCCTGCGGCCTCGACGGCTTTCCTGTTGACGATGCTGCCGGCCGTATGCGTCAGCGCCATCAGAAAAGGCGTGAAGGGCTCCTTCAGTTTGAAGACGACCGTATAATCGTCGACGACCTCGATCCGGTCGATGCTTTCGACATACTGCCTGATGGAGGCCCCCTTCGGCGTCTTCGCGCGCTCGAAGGTATATTTGACGTCTTCGGCCTTGAATTCTTCCCCGTTGTGGAACCGGACGCCCTTTCGAAGGGTGAACCTGTAGGTCAGGCTGTCGAGGATTTCGTACTTTTCGGCGAGCTGATTCTCCAGTTTGCCGTCCTGTCCGAGAGCGAGAAGGGTATCGTAGATGTGCAGACAGATTCCGGAGGAAGCGACGTCGTGTGTCCCTATCGGATCGAGCGTCTTTGCATCGTAAATGTTCGCCACGACCAGCGTGTCTTTCGCCGCCAACGCGGCCCCGGCTCCCAGGCATAACAAGACCGCGCATACAGCCGAAACAAGCATCAAACGCGTGGAACGCTTCATCTTTCCATCTCCTTCTTCATGCGCCGAATGCGGCGCCGATCTGCTTCAATGTATAGCACTGTACGGCATTTTTGTATACTTGGATAAAAACGGATTCGCCGAACTTCTTTCTCTTCGGCGGCGAAAAAGGAAGAGCAATGGAAGGGGGAGACCG
>CAYVKE010000047.1:0-21376 GCA_964451935.1 uncultured Synergistaceae bacterium
GCCGTGAGCGCGACCATCGCGCCGACGCCCTTCCGTCCGCACTCCTCCGCGACCTCGAGGATGCCGTCCGACGGGACCGTCAGCATCGCTAGGTCGATGTCGCCGGGGATGTCGAGAATCGAGCGGTATCCCGCCGCGCCGTCGACTGCCTCGCCCTTCCGGTTCACGGGGAAGACCTCGCCCGCGAAGTCGTAGCTTCGGATGTTCCGGAAGACGGCGTTGCCGATGCCCGGGCGCGCCGACGCGCCGATGACGGCGACGCGCTTCGGCGAGAAGAGGCATTCGGTCCGCCGTTCGTGAAGCGGCGGGTTCTCGCGCCACGACTCGAAACGCAGGCCTTTGGGGGCCGGGACGCCGCGGAAGAAGACGACGCCCCGCTCGTCGAGGCCGAACGAGCCGTTCGCGATCTCGAGCGTCGTTCGCGCGCCGACGATGCGCCCCTCGTCGTTGACGGACGGGAGGTAGCGGCGGACGCGGTCCTTTCCTTCGAGGCCGTCGCCGGGGTCGACCGGGACGCCGGGCGAGACGATCAGGATGGGGCCGCCGTCGATGAGGTCGGTCGCGAGGTAGGACGACGCGCGGATCTCGGGCTCTCCGCCCGCGAGCGTGGAGCCGACGCCGTCCGCGCCCGCGTAGGCGCGTCGGCCGTCCTTTTCGATGGCGAGGTCGGCCGGGTGGACGCCCCATGTGAGCAGCGACCCCGTGATGACGGACGTCGTGGCCCAGACGTACCCGGCGAGCAGAATTCCGTCGGGGGCGTAGGGCGCGAGGAGGTCGAGGATCTTCCGGTCGTATTCGGCCCGGACGGAACGGTCCTTGAGCGGCGCCCCGCGATCGGCGTAAAAGGCCCGGATGTCGATCGAGAGGCCGGGGATTCCAAACTCCTCCGCGGTCCGGAGCGCCTTCGCCTCCGGAGAATCGGCGAAGACCGCGACGATTTCGAAGGGGGAGCCTCCGGGCGTTGCTTCGAGCGTCCGCTGAAGCTCCAGGGTCTTCCAGAGCGTGTTCCCCGACCCCGAGGCCAGACCGGCGACGCGCATCCGGCCCCGTGCGGCGTTCCATATCGGTTGGATCATTGGCTGTCCTCCTGTTTCTTTCGTGTGCGCTTCCTGGGAAGCGCGGGTTCCGTACTCTTGAGCGTGTCGAGGATGGTCTTCTGGTGGCGCATGGACGACTCCGTGATCTTCTTCTGATCTCCCGACCGCAGCGCGTCGATGATCTCCTCGTGCTCCGCGGGCGCGTGTTGCAGGATCGGACTCTCGGGGTCGAGGATCTTGCGTTCGAGCATGCTGATCCGCTGGAGCCGGATCGTATCCGTGATCTCCTCGAGCTGTTCGAGAAGCATCTTGTTCGGGTAGACGCTGAAGATCGCCCGGTGGAACTTGTCGTTCTCCTCGAGCGCCCGGTGGTTCTGCCCCGTCTTGAGGAAGTGCTGCATGTTGTTGTTGAACTGCACGGCCTTTTCGATGTCGATCCCGGAGACGTAGGGTGCGATGCGGTCCATGACGTAGGACTTCAGCGCGTGTTGGATCTCCTGCATCTGGAAGAACTCGTCGAGCGAGAGCAGCATCACGCTCCAGCCGATCCGCGCCTCGGATTTCACGAATCCCTCGCGGGCCAGACGTCCGAGCGCCTCCCGTATCGGGGTCTTGCTGACCTTGAGTTCCCGGGCGAGTTCATCCACGTTGAGCCTGTCGCCCGGCGCGCAGGAACCGTCCAGAATCCGTCTCCGGATTTCCGAAAGAACCGCTTCGACGATAGTGGGAATCTTCATGTCGTGTCGCCTCCTGTGAGCTTTCCCCGGCCCGCAAAATCTGATATAGTATCCGATATCCGAAGATGCTATATCCTGCGGAGCCGTTTGTCAATTCGGGACTATGCGGCAATGGTACACGACGGCGGCCCGCGGCGGAAGGAGAGGATGGTTGATGGTGCGTATCGGTCATGCGTTGTGCAGGTGCGCGGCGGCCGCGTGTGCGGCGGTAGTTGTTGTTGCGGGGGCGGCGGCGGTCGGAGGAGGTGTTCCGGCGTCGGCCGCGGCGTATGTCGTCAAGATCGCGAACGTGACGGCGCCGGACCATCCCCTGAACAGGAGCTTCGAGAAGATGGCGGCGATCCTGAACGAGCGGTCGGGCGGAAGGATCGAGGCGAAGGTCTACCCCAGCGCGCAACTCGGCAATCTCCGCGCGATCGCGGAGGGGTTGCAGCTCGGAACCATCGAGATGGGCACGCAGAGCCCGGGCGGGCTGGCGTCGTTCATGCCGCTGCTCGGGGTCCTCGAACTGCCCTACGTCTACCGGAGCAACGATCACGTCTACAAAGTCGTCGATGGTCCCATCGGCGCGGAACTCAACGAGAAGTTCCGCGCGAAGACGGGAATCCGGATTCTCGGGTACTGGATGAACCTCTACCGAAACACGACGAACAACAAGCGCGCGATCGCCGCGCCGGCGGACTTCAAGGGACTCAAGATCCGCGTCCCGGAGACGAAGACGGTCATGGACACGATGAACGCGCTCGGGGCGAGCCCCGTCCCGATGGCGTTCGGCGAGGTGTACACGGCCTTGTCGCAGGGCATCATCGACGGGCAGGAGAATCCGCTGTCGATCATCTGGGCCTCGAAGCTCTACGAAGTGCAGAAATACCTGTCGCTGACGGGGCACGTCTATTCCCCGACGGTCGTGATGATCTCCGACGCGTTCTACAAGAAGCTGCCCGAGGATCTTCAGAAGCTCGTCGTCGCAGCGTTCGAGGAGGTCCGTCCCGAAGCGCGGCGGATCGTCGAAGAGCAGGAGAAGGACCTCGTCGCGAAGTTGAAGGAGAAGGGGATGCAGGTCAACGAGGTCGACCCCGAACCCTTCAAGGCAGCGATGGCGCCCGTCTACGACGCGTTCGTGAAGGCGAGCGGCGCGGAGGCCGGCGGATACATCGCGAAGATCCAGGAGACGAAGTAGCGTCCATTGTCCCCGTCCCGCGCGGACGGATTCACGAATCCATGAGACCGGGGGCGGCGGCGTCAGCGTCGCCTCCGGCGTTTTTAAGGAGGTGTCGCATGTGCGTGCAATCGCCGCGTTCCTGAGCGGCCTGACGGTGCGGATCGACCGGATCGTCAACCGCCTTCTCTTCGTCATTCTCTTGGTGATGACGGCCGTGACCTTCGCGCAGGTCGTCTCGCGCTACGCGCTCGGCTTTTCGATCTCCTGGAGCGAGGAGCTGTGCCGGTTCCTGTTCATCTGGATCATCTTCCTCGGCGTTCCGCCGCTGATCCTGCGTTCGGGGATGACGGCCTTCGACATGCTTCTCCGGAGCCTGAAGGGGTGGAAGGCCGTCGCCGCGGGGTGCGTCGTGTCCGGCGCGTCGTTCTGTTTCTTCTGGCTCATGGCCGTCGGAAGCCTGCCGCTCGTCGAACGGCAGATTCCGCAGATCGCGACGTCCCTGCCCGTGTCGATGGGGCTCGTGTACGGCGTGATTCCGCTGAGCGGAGGGCTCTCCCTGCTCTTCGCGGCGGAGCGGCTGCTTCGCCTGTTCGTTCCGGCCGACGGGGAGGCGCGCTGAGCCGTGGATATCATTCTCTTTTTCGGGGTCTTCTTCGCGATGCTTCTGATCGGCATGCCGATCGCTATCTCGCTCGGATTCGTCGGCATCCTGCTCGCCATGTCGCGCGGCGTGTTCAACCCCGTCCTTCTCGGGCATATCATGTACCAGGGCGTCGACAGCTTCACGCTGCTCGCGGTTCCGTTCTTCATGCTCGCGGGGAGCCTGATGGAGGAGGGGGGCATCTCCCGGAGGCTCATGGATTTCGCGTTCGCGCTCGTCGGACGGATGCGCGGCGGGCTCGCGCAGGTCGCCGCGGTGCTGTCGATGCTCTTCGCGGGGCTTTCGGGATCGGCGGTCGCGGATACGGCGGCCGTCGGTTCGCTGCTGATTCCGTCGATGAAGGCGAAGGGGTACCGCGAGGGGTTCTCGGCGGCGCTCGTCGCCGCGGGCGGCGCGATCGGCCCGATCATCCCGCCGAGCATTCCGATGATCATCTACGCCGTCGCCGCGAATGCGTCGGTCGCGAAGCTATTCATGGGCGGAATCCTGCCCGGCGTCACGTTCGGCATTCTGCTCATGATCTACTCGCATATCGAGGCGGTCCGATTCAATTACCCGCGCGAGGAGGGCTCCTTCAGCGTCCGGGAGCTGGCCCGCGCTTTCCGGGACGGCTTTCTCGCGCTGCTCATGCCCGTGATCATTCTCGGCGGCATCCGCCTCGGGATCTTCACGGCGACGGAGTCATCCGCGGTCGCCGTGGTCTACGCGTTCGTCATCGGAAAGTTCGTCTACGGAGAGCTGACGTGGAAGCGGATTCCCGAAGTCTTCGCGGGGGCGGCGCGGAGCACGTCGGCCGTCATGTTCATCATCGCGGTCGCGTCGTTCCTGAGCTGGGTGCTGACGAGTCTCCAGGTTCCGCAGACGATCACGCTGTTCCTGACGTCGCTGTCGACGAACCCGACCGTGATCCTGCTGATCCTGAACGCGTTCATTCTCTTCCTCGGCTGTTTCATCGACGCCGTATCGATCATCGTCCTCATCACGCCCGTCGCGCTTCCGGTGATCCATCAGCTCGGAATCGACCCGGTGCTCTTCGGACTGCTGCTCGTATGCAACGTCTGCATCGGCGCGCTCACGCCGCCCGTCGGAACGTGTCTGTTCGTCGCCTCGGGCGTCGGACGCGTGGATCTGTCGAAGACGGCGGTCGCGGTCCTTCCGATCGTGTGCATCGCGATCGTCGCGCTCGTTCTCGGGATCCTGTTTCCGCAGGCGCTCCTGTGGCTGCCGGATATGATCGGGTGATGTAGAATAATTCCGGGGCGCATGCGCGCCCCGGAAGCGAGGGAGAGCCATGGAGCGTTCTGACGGCGAAACGGAGGCGTTCGGCCGGGATTTTCGGGTCTGCCTGTGGGCGACCTTCATGATCCAGTCCTTCCAGTCGATGTTCTTCATGTATCCGCAGGTGCTGTACATCCAGGGTTTTTCGCTCGCCGCCTCCGGGTGGCTCATGAGCGCGTTCAATCTCGCGTCGACGGCGTCCCGCCCGGTTGCGGGGCGACTCGTGGAACGGGCGGGCTTCCGCAAAACGCTCGTCGCCGCGTGTCTGGGGCTCACCGCGTTCACGATCCCGCTTTTGTTCGCCCGCTCGGGAATCGCGCTCTTCGTCCTTCGCCTCGGAATGGGGTTCTTCTGGGGCGTCGCGATGGTCGGCGTGTCGTCCTACCAGTCGCTGGCGGTTCCGCCGGAGCGCCGGGGAAGCGCCTTTGCGCTCGTCTCGATGGCCTACGTCCTGCCGCAGCTCACGCTGTTCGTCCTTGTGGAACGCTTTATCTCGCTCGGATACGTCCGGCTTTTCGTCGCGTCCGTCATCGTCGTCGACCTCTTGGCCGCATGGCTTTCGCTTTCGTTTCGCGGCGATCTCCGGACCGGGAAGGGGGAGGCGCGCGTCTGGGGCGCGTGGAGCGATCTTCCGAAGGTTCCGGGCTTTTGGGTGCTCCTCGGCACGATTCTCTGCTGGTCGGTCGTGAATTCGTCGATCCTCCAGTACCTTCCGATGCTCGCCGCGTCGCGCGGGTGCAACGCGAGCGCCTTCATCGCCGTCAACGCGGCCATGTCGCTCGTCGTGCGGCTCCTGTTCGCGCAGGCCATGAATCACATGGACCGGCGGATCATGCTCTGCGGCGCGCTGACGCTCATGGGCGGCATGACGCTTCTGCTGCTCGTCGCGCGGACGAATGCCTGGTTCATCGCCATCGGGGTCATCTACGGCTTCGGAATGGGCTTCGGGTTCCCCGCGATGCTTGCGCTGATGCCGGATATCTTCCCCGAACACCTTCGTCCCAAGGGCGTGTCCGTGAGTTTCTTCGCGCTCGACCTGGGGTTCATCGTGTCGCCGTTCCTGGTCGGCTTCGGCGGCCAGCTTTTCGGACTGGATGCGACCTTTGCGCTGATCGGCGTGACGGGGGCCGTGACGGTGGCGACGCTCTATTTCCGCGGATGGCGGAAGATCGGCGCCGTGAGTTCCGTCTGACCGGCGCGATACGAGCGCCTTCCATTTCGTTCTTCGTGAGGAGTGGGCGGGGATGATCGTTCCCGACCGAAGGGGAGGCTCCGTTGCGTCGCTTCGCTGCGTGCGCTTTTCTCTATGGGCTGTCGTCGGCGTTCTCGCGTGCGTGTCCGTCCTCGAGCCGGCGGCCTATCGGTTCGGCGGCCCGTTCTCCGTCGCGGCGTCGCGGATCTGGATGGCCGGAGGGGCGCTCACGGCGGCGGCTGCCGTCTGGCATTTCGTCGCGGCGCTGTGCGACGATCTCCGGGAACGAAAATTTCTGCCGGTCGTCTTCATGGCGGTCCTCCTGTGGATACTCTGCGCGCTCGTCGGAGATCTCGGGACGGCGGAACTGAGTTTCGAGTCGACGCAGCAGATCGCGGCGGGGCTCCGGTCGTTCGCCGCGCCGGACTGGAACTATGCGGGAAAGGCGTTCCTCGGATACCCGAACCGGCAGTACCTCGTCGCGGCGCTTCCGTCCCTGGCGCTCGGGCGATCGGTTCTCGCGCTGCATCTTGGGTACGCGCTTCCGTTCCTTCTCGGCGTCATGGTCCTGTACGCCGGGTTCAGGAGGTATGCGGCGGCGAATTCGATCGATACGGCTTTTGCGGTGCTGCCGCCCGCGATGATCGTGACGTTTCCGATCCTGTACGAGTATTACCTGATTTTCGAACAGACGCTCCTTCCCATTTCCCTCACCATGGCGGCTATCGGCTGGTTTCTGCTTGTCCTGGAACGCTTCGGGACGATCCGCATCCTCTCGCTTGCATGGACGCTCTGCTTCATGGCGGACTGCTACACCCCCGCCCTGGCGTCGGCGGCGCTCTTCACCGTGCTTCTCGGCCTCGCCGCGTGGGCGCTCCTGAAGAATCCGTCGGCGCTTCCGCTGAAGCCGGACATCCCGAAGCCCGTCGCGATCGCCTTTATCGCCGTCGGAGCGAGCGTCGCCTGTTTCACGCTCGCAACGCTCCTCGGCGGCCGGGGCGACCGGATCTTCGAGGTCCGGGACGCCGGACGATTGCTCGCGTCCGCGATGGACGGCGTCCGCGAGCTGTTCGCGGATCATCCCGTTCCCTTCACGGGAGTCCTGCACCCCGTCGTCACGGCGTACATCCTTCTTTCCCTGGCGTCTCTTCTCGGAAAGAGGAATCTGGTGCTCGCCCTGTGGATTGTGGCGGTCTTCGCCGCGTCGACGGCGATGAAGGGGTACGCCGTATCCGTTCAGGTGATGGTTCAGCGGGCGATGATCGCGATTCCGGTCCTCTGCGCCGGAATCTGCCTCACCGGCGCGGAATGCTTCCGCGAAACCGGCCTCCGGCGCGCCCGCGCGGTCCCGAACGCCGCCAGTGTTCTCGTGTTTCTTCTCGTTACGTCCGCGTGCCTGTGGACCTTCTCCACGAACGCGAAGCGCCCGAATTTCTCGATGGTCTCGTACAACTTCACCCAGCCGATGAAATACATCGTTTCGGATCTGGCCGAACGGGTGAAAGAACGCGGCCTCGCTCCGGAAGACCCCTTCCGCCTCATCTTCTTCACGGAGAATCCGATGCTGAAAAATATCCGGGACTACACGGCGTATTTCTTCCCCAATGCGCGCGTCGATGTCCCGGAAGGGCGGCGCCTTGCGTTGTCGGGAGAGCCCGCGTTCGTCTACGGCGAACGCAGGCCCGTCGACGGCGCGGACCTCCGGTGGCGGGAAAAGCGTGCCCGGAACGGAAAACGCGGCGACGAAATCCGCTTCTATAGCGCCGAATGCGGATTCCCCGTCCGGAGGGAGTGATGCTCCGGTTTGCGGTTCTTTTCCCTGCGCGGCGGAAAATCCGCGTCGCATGCTCCCGTTCTCCTGCTACAATAGAAATGCAGTTCATCTTTGTTTTTCCTGGGAGGAATACCATGCGACGTACTTTTGTGACGGGATTGACGTGTTTCCTTGCGGCCGCCGCCCTGTCCGCGGGTGTCGCCGGCGCGGCGGAGTGGACGGCCGCTCCTGTGTCGGCTCGCTTTCTGAAGGCGCAGACGGAAGGAAAAGCCCTTTCGACGGGCGGTCGCGCGACCGGGTATCGCCCGGGACCGATCGACTTCGGCGCCGCCGACGCCGCGCGCTTGAAGATCGCCGCGGGCCGAACGACGAAGAGAGCGCTGCCCGCCGCCTACGACCTGCGGACGCTCGGCCGCGTGACGGCCGTTCGGGACCAGGGTGCGTACAACATATGTTGGACCTTTGCCGCGCTCGGATCGCTCGAATCCACGCTGCTTTCGGCCGGAGGGCCAGCGAAGGATCTTTCTGAATGGCACCTCGCGTATTATACGTTCGCCGATACGGTTCCGTTCACCTCCGGCGGAGATCCCTATCAGGAAGGCGCATGGGACTGGCCTGCCGTTGCGACGCTCTCGCGCTGGCGCGGCGCCGTGAACGAGACGGACTGTCCCTACGGCGGCGCGAACCCGACCGGGGACGAGTCGAACTCGGTCTTTTTGCTCGATGCGCTGCATCTGCCGCAACAGAGTCCAGCGGAGTATTGGGCCACAGATGAATACCCGGAACTCATTCTCGATACGGTCAAGCAGGCCGTAGTTGATCGGGGCGCTGTGTCGATCGGCATCTGGATCAGTGGGTACGATAATCCGTCTATGTTCAACAGTGCTACAAATGCATACTATACGGGGCTAACCGACCGTAATGCGGATCACGCTGTCGTCATCGTCGGATGGGACGATGCGTACGCGGCCGCGAACTTCGCGACGCAGCCCGCCGGGCCCGGCGCGTGGATCGTGAAGAACAGCTGGGGAACGGGGTTTGGGGACGACGGCTATTTCTACGTTTCCTATTATGAGCTGTCGCTCGACTCCGGCGTGGCCTACATCGGGACGACGACGAAGCCGTACCTTCGCCAATACAGCTACGATCCGCTCGGGTGGGTGAACAATATCGGCAGTGCAGGCAGCGATACGGCCTGGTTCGCCAACATGTGGACCGCGCAGGCGTCCGAGAGCGTCGCGGCCGCCGGGTTCTACGCCTACATGCCGAATTCCGTCTACGAGATCCGCGTCTACCGCAACGCGACGGCGGGGAATCCGACGTCCGGAACGATGACGCTCGTCGCGAGCGGAACACTCGCCGAGACGGGGTACCATACCGTTCCGTTCACGACCGTCGTCCCGGTCGCTGCGGGAGAAAGATTTTCGGTCGTCGTGAAGCTGACGACGCCCGGATATGACTACCCCGTTCCGCTCGAGATGCGGCTTCAGGGCTACTCCGACCAGGCGACCGCCAACGCCGGAGAGAGCTTCTACGGATTGAACGGCGCGAGCTGGACGGATGCGACGCTTCTGTACGCGAATGCGAACGTCTGCCTCAAGGCCTTCACGCAGGCCGGAGCGCCGACGGTTACGCCGACGTCCGCTCCCACAGTCACGGGCGGCGGCAGCTCCGGCGGCGGCGGATGCAACGCGGGCGCCGCGTCGCTCTGGACGGTTCTGTTGCTGGCGCCGGTCCTTGCCGCGCGGATGAAGCGGTAGGAGAGAACGCGCCGGTCCGCCGGAGAGATTCCGGCAGGCGCGTGAGAACGGAGAATGAACGAGAGGGGAGGCGCGTCGCGCCTCCCCTCTCTTCGTGTGATCCTCTTCAACCTGTTGGTGTCGCGCCGGGCGAAACGCGATCAGGACGCCGCCTTCGAAACGCGGAACAGCAGCGCGTACAGGACTGGGACGAGGATGAGCGTGAGCGCCGTGGCGAACGTGAGCCCGAACATGATGGTCACGGCCATCGCCGAAAAGAGCGAGTCGAAGTAGAGCGGGATCATGCCGAGGACGGTCGTCATCGCCGCCATCAGGACGGGGCGCGCCCGGCTCAGCGCCGAGTCGACGATGGCGGCGTAGGGGGCCTTTCCCTCCCGGATTTCGAGGTCGATCTGGTCGATCAGGACGATGGCGTTCTTGATCAGCATTCCCGCAAGGCTCAGAAAGCCCAGAAGCGCCAGGAAGTCGAACGACTTTCCGAAGACGAGAAGCCCCGCGGTCATTCCGGTCAGGGAGAGCGGCAGCGTCAGCAGGATGATCGTCACCTGCCGGTAGGCGTTGAAGAGCATGACGAGGATGAGCACGATGAAGACGAACGCGAGGGGGATCATCCGCATCAGGCCGCCCTGGGCCTTCTGCGAACTTTCGAACTCGCCGCCCCATTCCATCGTGCAGCCCGGGGGCAGCGCGACCGCCTCAATGAGCGGACGGATCTTCTCGAAGAGGACGCCGGTTCGCCCGTCCGACGCGTCGCATTCGACGGTGAGGGCGCGCATGCGGTTCCTGCGGTAGACCGTCGGGTCCTCGGCGCGGACCTTGAAATCGGACGTCACTTGGACAAGCGGGATATAGCGCCTCATGAGCGGGCTCCAGACCTGAACCTCCGGCATCGTCCCGGCGTCGCCTCGGTCGAGGAGCGGGAGCCGCGCGACGATCGGGATGAGCTTGTCGTTCTCGCGGTAGAGTCCGACGGACGACCCGGAGAATGAGAGTTCGAGCGCGGTCGCGACGTCCTTTCGCGTCAGGCCCGAGGAACGGAGGCGGGTGTCGTCGAGTTCGGGCCTGATGACCTTGACGCGCTGTCCCCAATCGCACCGGATGTTCACGCTCTCGGGAAAGCGCCGTATGATCTCTTTCGCCTTCCGTTCGAGATCCCGGAGAACTTCGGGATCCTCCGCGAGGAAGCGGACCTGGATCTTTGCGCCGCCGCCGGTTCCCTTGCTGAACGGCCGTACCCGCGGATCGATCTGCGGCATGGTCCCCGCCACGAAATCGGAGACGTCCTTCATGAGGCGGACGCCCTCCTCGGTCCCTTTTGCGGTGACTACGAGGCTCCCGTAGTTGCCTCCCGGATCCCCCGGAGTGTAGGTCAAAAGGAACCGGAGCGCGCCCTCGCCGCTGAAGCCGGTGACGGAAGCGGTTTCGGGGCGTTCGAGGAGGAATTTTTCGATCCGCAGGACGTCCGCCTGGGTCGTTTCGATATGCGCGCCGTTCGGCCTCCAGAAGTCGATCGTGAACATCGGACTCGTCGAACTCGGGAAGAACGACTTGTCGACGAAGCCGAAGGCGACGACGGAAAGCGCGAGCGTTCCGGCGACAGCCCATACGACGACGATCCGGCGCCGCAGGCACAGTTCGAGGAAGGCGGCGTACGCGCGATAGAGTCCGGAGCCGTAGGGATCCTTCCCCTGGTCGGACGCGGAAGGCTTCAGGAAGACCACGCCCGCGAGGGGTGTGACCGTGACTGCGAGAATCCAGCTCAGCAGCAGGGAGATGCCGACCACCTGGAAGAGGCTGCTGCAGAACTCTCCCGTGCTGTCGGGCGAGAGGCCGATGGGCGCGAACGCGATGACGGCGATCAGGGTCGCCCCCATGAGCGGCCACTGCGTCTGCCGGACCACCTCGCTCGCGGCCGAGGTCCGGTCCTGTCCCATCTGGGAGCGGACAAGGATGCCGTCCGCGACGACGATGGCGTTGTCCACAAGCATCCCGAGCGCGATGATCAGCGCGCCGAGCGAGATGCTGTGAAGGTCGATCGCGACCAGGCGCATGACGACGAATGTCGCCAGGATCGTCAGGAGCAGGACGGCGCCGATGAGCATCCCGCTGCGAAGGCCCATGAAGACGAGCAGCAGGCCGATCACGATAACGAGCGATTCGAGAAGGTTGACGATGAAGTTGTTGATCGAATCGCGGACCGTGTCCGACTGGTAATAGATCAATCCGAGCCGCATTCCGACCGGGGTTTCGGACTCAAGCTCCCGGAGCCGCTGCTTGACGGCGTCCCCCATCGTGATGACGTTGCCGCCCTCGATGTTGGAGATCCCTATCCCGACGGCGGGTTCTCCGTTGAACCGCATGAGCGAACGCGACGGATCCACATAGCCTCTCGTGACCGATGCGATGTCGCCGAGCCGGATCAGCGCGCCCGACGATCCCCGGAGCAGAAGGGACGAGATCTCCTCGGAAGACGTGAACGTTCCGGACGGCTCGATCCGGATGTAGTCCGCCCCGGCCCGGACCTTGCCCGCGGACGCCACGAGGTTCTGCGCCTTGAGCGTGTCGAAGATTTCCTGAAGCGATATCCCGAGCTGCGACATCCGCACCCGGGAGAGTTCGACGTAGATGGCCTGCTGCTGCGCGCCGGCGATCCGGACGTTCGCGACGCCCGGGACGAGCAGGAGTTCCTTGCGGAGCCGGATCGCGAAGTCCTCGAGTTCCTTCGGCGAGAACCCCTTCCCCGTGAGCGCGAAATAGACGCCGAAGACATCCCCGTAGTCGTCGTTCACGAGCGACGGCCCGGCTCCGGGCGGCAGCGAACGCTGGACGTCCCCGACCTTTCGCCGCAGTTCGTCCCAGATCTGCGGGAGGTCCCTGCCCGTAAAGGTATCCTTGATGTCGACGTAAATGACGGAAGCGCCCTCCTGCGACAGGGAGCGGACCTTGTCCACCTGTCCGAGCTGCTGGATCGCGCTTTCGATGACCTCCGTGACCTCCTGTTCGACCTCCACCGGCGACGCCCCCGGGTAGGCCGTGCTCACGACGGCGGTCTTGATCGTGAACGAGGGGTCTTCGAGCTTGCCGAGTCCCGTATAGGCCGCGATGCCTCCGATGGTGAGAAGAACGACCATGAACCAGGTGATCGTCTTTTTCCGGATGGCGTACTCCGCTATGTTCATGACGGCCCGCTCCTATTTCCCGGAGGGGGCGTTCCCCTGTTCCGATGCGGGGAGGTACAGGCGGACCTTCTCCCCTTCTGCGAGGAACTGCGTTCCCGCGACAACGATCCGGTCTCCCTGATGGAGATCGCCCGACACGCGCGCGGTGTCTTCGTTGTACCCCACGATGCTCACCGGAACCTTTCGGACCGCCGTCGGCTCGCCTTCAAGGCGCCAGACGGAATGCTTCTCGCCCTTCTCCGCGACGACCGCGGCGGACGGAACCGCGAAGCCGGACATTAGCTGCGGCACGTTCGAGGCCGAAATCTGCACCGTGGCCGTCATGCCCGGGAGGACCATGAGTCCGTCGGGGTAGGACATTCCGAACGTGATGGCGTACGTCTGCGTCTGGGGGTCGGCGAGCGTCGAGGCTTCCTTGAGGTAGAGCGGGAAGAGTCGTTCCGGAAGCGCGTCGAACTGGGCGTTCATTTCGATTTTGCCCGCCGCCTTCGATCGGATCATGTCCTGTTCGGGCAGCGCGATGACGACCTCGAGTTCCGAAAGGTTCTGGATCGTCACGACGGGCTGGTCCTTCTGGACGCTCTGGAAATTTTCGACATAGCGGTCGACGACGATTCCCGAAAAGGGGGCCCGCAGCTCCGTGTCCTCGCGCGCGCTCTGCGCGGCTTGGACCTTGGACTCCAGCCCCTTGATCGTCGCCTCCATCGCGTCGACGTCCTCCTTGCGGGATCCGGCGCGGGCTTTCTGGAGTTCCTGCGACGCCGTGTTCGTCGCCGCCCGGGCCACATCGTACGCTGTCTTCGCCTGATCGTACGTCGCCTTTGCGACCGCGCCGGACTTGAGGAGCGACTCCATGCGCCGGAAGTTCGTCTCCGCCTCGTCCATTCGGGCCTTCGCCGACGCCACCTGCGACGAGAGCTGGGAGATCTCCTCCTTGCGGGCTCCGGCCTTCATGGCCGCGAGCTGGGCCTTCGCGTTGTCGAGGGAGCTTTTCGCGTTCTGCAGCTGCGTGTCGAAGTCCCTCGGATCCAGGTGGCCGACGAGGTCCCCCTTCGTGATCTTCTGCCCCTTGAGCGTGGGCATTTCCATGAGCGTCCCGGCGACGCGGAACGAGAGATCGACGCGCTGCGACGCGAGCACCTTGCCCGGATAGGAACGTTTGAAGCTGTCGTCCCCGGCGGAGAGCGTCATCGTCTTGACGAGCCGCGGGGCGGCCTCCGCCGGTTTTTTCGACGCGACGCGGCGTTCGCGCAGGATCATATACGCGCCGACGGCGATGAGAATGAGAACGAGGAGTGCGATGAGTTTTCGAGACATGGGCTTCCCTCCCTGTTATTTTTTCAGTCTTGAACCAATTTTACAACGTTTTCGGACGCCGTTCCCCGTCCGACCATTCGATTCTGTGCGTGGGGACGATTTCGACGCCTGCGGCTTCCAGCCTGTCCGTGATCGCGAACCGGAGGTCGCTCATCACGTCGTAGTAGAGCGGCCAGGCAAGCAGAAGGTCGCGCTGCGAGAGGTAGAAGGAGAGCCGGAAGGTCAGCGAGTGTTCGGCGAAGTCCGCGAACGTGACGCACGGCGCGGGTTCGCGCAGGATTTTCGGGTGAGAGCCCGCGGTTTCGAGCAGGATCCGCTCGACCGTCCGGACCGGGGAGCCGTACGCCGCGCAGACGGTCAACCGGAGCTTGACGTTCTTCGACGAGAACGTCCGGTTCGCGATCCGGTTCTCCCAGAAGTAGCTGTTCGGCAGGAAGACGTCAACGCCGTTGAACGTCAGGACGTGCGTCGTCCGGGAATCGATCTCCGTCACCACGGCGACGTCGTCGTCGATCTCGATGATGTCGTGGATCCGGATGGGCTTTTCGATCATCAGGACGAGTCCGCTGATGAGGTTTCGGAAGAACTCCTGCGCGCCGAGCCCCACGCCGACCACGATCGCGCCTCCGAGAAACGCGAACGCCGTCAGCGGGATGCGGACCGCGTGAAGCGCGGAGAACGCGAGAAGGGTCACGAAAAGGTACTGCGCGATGCGAAGCAGAAGGAGCGCGGCGTGGATGTTCTGCCGCTGCCTTCGGTAGAGGCGCTTCTTGACGAACCGCAGGATCGCGTTTCCGGCGGGGATGCCGACGAGAAGGATCAGGAGCGCCTGAAACAGTTTGCCGAGCGTGACGGGGACGTCGCCGACGGCCCAGAGTTCGATGTCGCGGATGTCCGAGAAGCGCTGCTCGAAGGTGTTTCGCAATCGCTCGCCGAGACCGGCTGCGTCCCTGCGCTCCCCGATTTCGCCGAGGATGCGCCGTTGCAGCCGGGAGAAGGAAAGAAGGGTGGAGATATAGTCGAGCGTCTCCTCCTTGCCGCGTTCGATCGCGTCGCGGACGGAAGACGACGCCCCGTACGGAAGCGGCGCGCGCGCCGCAAGGTTCGCGAGAAACCGCTGACGGTCCGTCAGGCGGTCCCGGACGACATCCGACCACCACGTCGCCTCGCGGGCCCACGCGTCGAGCGCGGCCGCTTCGGGAGCGGGGGATCGCAGAAGCGCATACCGGCGCTCCCACGTTTCCCGGATCGCGTTCAGAAGTCCCGCGGCCTGCCGGGCCTGGTCCTCGAGCTTTCGGATCGTTTCGCGGAGACCGTCCGGCGCTATCGTCTCCGTCATACCGGGGTCGGTGAGAAGCCGCGCGCACCGTTCGGCGCTTTCGGCGAAGCGCGCGGCCCGTTCGTCGATCCGCGCGCTTCGGGCACGCAGGTCCGCTTCGTCGTACGCGAGTCCGGTCCGGATGACGGCGACGCGTTCGTGGAGAAGCGTCCGTTCCCGGTCGAGTTCCGCGCGTCCGAGGTCCGCAACGATCCGGCGGAGCCTGTAGAACTCCGTCGATGCGCCGAGCGCCTCCTCCTCGGTCTTCAGGAAGCGAAGCTCCCATTCGGCCTTCCTTCGCGCGGCGGCCCCTTGCGGAATGTCTTCGAGACGCTCCGTCGCCTGCCGGATCTTCTTCCGGACCGCGTCGAGATCGTCCGCGTCCTCTTTGAGCCCCTCGCGGATCTGCGTCTGCAGGTATTCGTTCTCGCGGACCTGTTCGTCGAGGTCGTCGAGCTTTTCGAGGCGTTCGTCGAGGAAGGAGAGCGACCATGGCGCCGGGTGCGGGAGCGACGGGGGGGCCTCGCTCCGGGACTTCTCCCGTCGCTCCGCGAGTTCCCTGATGCGGCCGAGGGCGCTGATCGAACAGGCGTACACGTTCCGGACGTTTGCGAGAAGGTACTCGAATTCCTTCGTCTTTTCGGGCGGGACGCCGTACTCCATCGCCGGGGACGTCGCTTCCTCGCGCCGGAATGCGTCGGCGCGCCGGTCGAACGCTTCGGCGCGTTCCCTCAGGGACGCCTCGACCGAGGCGAGCCGCGTTTCGGAGATGTCGTCGGAAAGGGGCGTCGCGGCTTCGGCGCGGCCGAAGACGAGCGCGAGCAGGACGCACGCAAACAGCAGGCGGAAGGAGCATCCCCTTCTCGCGGTGCGGTGCGGGGTGCTCCTTCCGCCTGGCGGCATCATGCGTTCGTCGGTCGGGAACCTAGATCCGGTTCACTCCGGCGTCGCGCGCGGCCTGCGAGACCGCCGAGGCCACGGCCGGGACGACCCGGGGATCGAGCGCGGCCGGAATGATGTTCTCGGCCGAGAGTTCCGCCTCGGGAACGAGTCCCGCGAGCGCGTGCGAGGCGGCGATCTTCATGGATTCGGTGATCCGGCTCGCGCGAACGTCGAGCGCTCCCTTGAAGATTCCCGGGAATCCGAGGCAGTTGTTGATCTGGTTCGGGAAGTCGCTGCGCCCGGTCGCAACCACGGCGGCGCCTGCGGCCTTCGCCTCGTCCGGGAAGATCTCGGGCGTCGGGTTGGCCATCGCGAAGACGATCGCGCCGCGATTCATCGTCTTGACCATGTCGGCGGTCAGAAGCCCCGGGGCCGAGACGCCGAGGAAGACGTCCGCTCCGCGCAGGACGTCCGCGAGGCTCCCCTTCTCCCGGTTCGGGTTCGTGTCGCGGGCGACGGCCTCCTTCGCCGCGTTCATGTGCTCGGGGCGTCCCGAATAGATCGCTCCGGACTTGTCGCACATGATGACGTTCCGCGCGCCGGCGCTCATGACGAAGCGGATGATGGCCGTTCCTGCCGCGCCCGCGCCGCTCGCGACGATCTTGACGTCGGAGAGCTTCTTCCCGACGATCCTGAGCGCGTTCAGCAACCCCGCGAGGACGATGACGGCCGTCCCGTGCTGGTCGTCGTGGAAAACAGGGATGTCGCACTTTTCCTGGAGCAGGCGTTCGACCTCGAAGCAGCGCGGGGCGGAGATGTCCTCGAGGTTGACGCCTCCGAAGGAGGCCGTGATGAGCGCCGCCGTCCGGACGATCTCCTCCGTGTCGCGCGAGTCGATGCAGATCGGGAACGCGTCGATGCCGGCGAAGCGCTTGAAGAGCGCGCACTTGCCTTCCATGACGGGCAGCGACGCCGCCGCGCCGATGTCGCCGAGTCCGAGGACGGCGCTGCCGTCTGTGATGACGGCGACCATGTGCGCTTTCGATGTCACTTCGTAGGCGGCTTCGGGCCGCCGCTCGATCTCCCGGCACGGTTCCGCGACGCCCGGCGTATAGGCGACGGCCAGATCGTGCATCGTCTCGATGGGCAGAGGGCACGTTACTTCGAGTTTCCCTCTGTGTCGACGATGCGCCTCGAGGGATTCCGCGTAAATCGGGTTCTTTTCCATTCGTTTCTTCCTCCTCGCAGCATCAGGGTGATGGTGTCTGTTCTTCGATCGGCGTTCGCCTCACGGCGTGTACCGTACGCTGAGCCGTCCCTTGATCGACGTGAGGACGCTCAGACGGTCTTCTTGCGCGGAGATGTCATCCAGCGTCAGTTCGTCGAGCGCTCCGGACAGGATGAAGTGTTCGTCGAGAACGGCCGTCGAGAGGACATCCCGTGCGGCCGAACGCGCGCCGTCGAGCTGAGGGGCGATGGACCACGCGAGCCTGGATTGCAGCGACCGCACGAATGTCGGTTTCGCGAGCCACGCCGCTTTCGCCGCAAGCCCCGAAAGCGTTGACGGGTCGAAGTCGAACTGCTCGATGCGGACCGTCTGCGCGGCGCGGTCCAGAACCGGGACGCCCGTCAGATAGATGACCCCTTCGGCCTTCGAGAAGAACCCCGGTCCCTGGGCCTTGATGTCCGCCGCGACGACCAGCTTGTTCCCGTTTCCGGAGATTTTCAGGTCCCTGATGGTCACGCGGGCGCCGTCGCTGTAGAACTCGATTCCTTTCCAGACGGGAACGAGCGATTCGTTGATGACGTCGTAGGGCGTCGAGAGGCGGAGTTGAACATCGATGCCGCGCGATCGGGGGAGGCCCTTCGAGAATTTCGGAAGCAGGGTTTCGACGCGTTCGGCGGGGGGCGCTCCGGCGGCCGCCCGGAGTCCCGCGACCATTCCGAGCGTGAGCGTCAGCGTTTTCCGGTCCATCCGGACCGACGGCCTGTAGATGGCCCGGGGCTCCACCTCGAGCCACACGTCGGGAGTGGAGCGGATACGGATCGGCGAGTGCAACACCCTCCATTGTTCGGCGGCGCGCTCCCGCAGCCGGATGCTCTCGTTCAGCGCCCTGTCCAGGACGCCCGCCTCTTCGCGAAGCCTGGACTGCATCAGGTCTTCCAGCAGTCCGGCGATTCCGACGGTCTGGTTCAGGAGTTCGATGGACGGCTTTTTCGTCCATTCGACGGAAATTTCGGGACTCGTGTGAAGCTCCCAGTCGTCGGTGAACGAAGGGGTCAGGGCGATCGTCAGGACGAACGCGCCCGAGGGGGTCTGGTTCGTGCTCGGCCGCAGCCCCAGAAAGTCTCCCTCCCATTTGATGCGGGAGGTGAAGGCCAGCGGGATCGAAAAGATCAGACGTTTCCCGTCGGACTGCAACGTCGCTTTGCCCGACCGGCGCACGTGGAGGTCTCCGACGGCCTTGCCCGTCGGGACGTCGAGCGGGCGGGCCGCAGCATCGTAGACCGCCTCGGGAATCCGTTCGTTCGCCAGGCGTTCCAGATCCGAAAAGGAAGCCGATACCGGAATTTCCACATAGGAGTCTCTCGCCGGGACGACGTGCTCCTGCATCGCCGCCGGAGGGGGCGGCGTCAATGTCAGCCGGTTCTGACCCGAAAGGAGCCCTCCCGCGGCGGCGAAACACCCGCCGAGAAGAATTCCGGCCGTGAGGATGATCATGTGACCTCGTTTCATAGTGTCAGGACTCCTTCGATGGCC
This sequence comes from uncultured Synergistaceae bacterium, assembly GCA_964451935.1. GTDB lineage: Bacteria > Synergistota > Synergistia > Synergistales > Aminobacteriaceae > CALFXN01. Next base: position 19,059 of record CAYVKE010000047.1, read on the forward strand.
CGGGATCCATGGCCGATGCCTTATTATGCCACATTCCCGCCGCTTTCGCCCGAGATGTCGCTCTTTTCCGAACGGAACGAAGGCGCGGAACGATAGATTCGTTCGAAAAGCCCGGGGAGTTGACAGACGAAGCGGGGAGGGTATACTTCAGTCTGCATAAACAAATGTTTGTTTGAATTGGAGGCGACATCATGCGCGATGCGCTGAAATCGACGAAGGCGGCGGACGAAGCGACTGCCGCGAAGAACGAAGGAGTCGGTTCGGACGCCGGACCCGGCGAAACCGGAGACGTTATCGCGGACGGTCCCAGAGAGCGTCTTCTCACGGCTGCGGCGAAACTGTTCGCGCGTCGCGGCTACGGAAACGTGACGGTCCGGAACATTACGAACGAGGCGGGGACGAACATGGCGATGGTGTCGTATTACTTCGGCGGCCGGGACGGGCTCTATCGCGAGGTTCTCGACCGGATCTTCGGAATCATCGAATCGTCCGTCGCCCGGGGGCGCGGCCTTCCGCCGCTCGAACGGGTGTCGTTCTACGCCCGGTCGCTCGATGCGCTCCATTCGACGTACCGCGAGATCGCCCCGATCCTGTATCACGAGATCCTGCACCCGTCCCCCGCCTTTCGGGAACGCTTCTCGGTCACTATTTCCGGCCTCGTGCGCTTTCTGAAGGAGGCGTTCGTCGAGGGGCAGGAGAGCGGCGTCTTCCGGAGCGACGCGGACCCCGTTCTCATGTCGTACGTTGTGGCGTCCGTCGTGAACTACCGGCACATTTTCCGGGCGGTCGTCGAACTGGTGTTGCCGGAACTCGCGGAAGAGGAGCGGGCCGTCGAGCCGCTGCTGAAACTGTTGCTGGAAGGAATGGAGCCCCGATGAGACGCCTCGCGTTCTGTGTCCTCGGAATCGCGCTCGCCGCGGGATCGCTGCTGTGGACCGGAGAAATCCCGCTTCCGTTCGCGTCCCGGGACGGAGACGGCCTTCTTCGCGCGACGGGGACGATCGAGGTTCAGGAGGTGACGCTCGCGCCGAAGATCGGCGGGTACGTCGCAGAGATGCGCTTCCGGGAGGGGGACAGGGTCCGGTCCGGGGACATCGTCGCGACGCTGCGCCGGGACGACCTCGACGCGGACGTCTCCCGCGACCGGGCGGCGCTCGAACGCGGACGCGCGCTGCTTTCGGACCTCGAACGGGGGGAGCGTTCGCAGCGGATCCGTGAGGCGTCCGCAGGCGTCGCGTCGGCGGCCTCCCGCCTGAAGCAGGCGGAACGGGATTACGGGCGCTATCGCAGGCTCGCCGAGGAGAACGCCGTGTCGCGCAAGCAGATGGACGATGTCGCGCTTGCGCTGGAGGTGGCGCGAAACGCCTTCGTCGCGTCGCGTGCGGGTCTGGGCTTTCTGCAGGCAGGAAGCCGCGAGGACCAGATCGCGGCCCAGAGGATCGAGATCGAACGCCTCGACGCCGTGCTTCGCGCCTCCGAGATCCGGCGGGAGGAGCGCGTGGTCCGCTCGCCGGCCGACGCGGTCGTTCTCGTCCGGGCGATGGAGCCCGGCGAACTCGCGAACCCCGGGGCGGCGCTCTTCGTGCTGGGGGACGAGACCGACTGCTGGGTCCGCGTCTATATCCCCTCGACGATGCTCGGACGGGTGCGCTCGGGCGCGGAGGCCGAGGTCCGCGTCGATTCGTTCCCCGGACGCGTCTTCCCGGCCCGCGTCGGGGAGGTCGCGGAGAGGGCGGAGTTCACGCCGCGCGAGAGCCTGACGCCCGAGGAGCGCGCGAACCTTGTCTTCCGCGCGAAGGTCCGCGTCGGAAACGCGGACGGGCTCCTGCGTCCGGGGATGCCCGCGGACGTGACCTTCCGATGATCTCCGTCCGCGACGCGCACAAGCTCTACGGGAATGTCCGCGCGCTGGGGGGGGTGTCGTTCGACGTCGAACGGGGCTCGGTGTTCGGCGTCGTCGGGCCGGACGGCGCCGGGAAGACGACGTTGCTCCGGATGATCGTCGGCGTGCTCTCGCCGTCGTCCGGGACCGTCGAAGCCCGGGTCGGCGGCGACGGGGGCGATTCGAGGAGGCGCATCGGGTACGTCGCGGGGAGGTTCAGCCTCTACGAAGACCTCTCGATTCTCGAGAACCTGACGCTCTTTTCGCGGCTTTACGGGATGGACGCGGGGCGCGCGTCGTCGCGTACGCGGGAGCTTCTGGAGCTTACGGGCCTTCTGCCGTTCGGGGACCGGCTCGCGGGGAGGCTTTCGGGCGGCATGAAGCAGAAGCTCGCGATCGCGGCCGCGGTGCTCCACGAGCCGGAACTCCTCGTTCT
>CAYVKE010000048.1:0-21271 GCA_964451935.1 uncultured Synergistaceae bacterium
GCTTTCCTCCGCGAGCTTCCGGACCTCTTCCGCAACGACCGCGAACCCACGCCCCGCCTCTCCCGCCCGGGCTTCCTCGACGCCCGCGTTGCTTTCCTCGGCGAGCGCGGAGAACTCTTCGGCGTTCTCTCCCAGACGCTTCGAGGCCTCGAAGATGGACTTCATGGAGTCGCGGAGCCTGTCGGCCATCGTCTCGAGCGCGGCGCCCATCCGGGCGACTTCGTCCTTTCCGTCCGACTCGAACTCCACGGTGAGGTCTCCGCCGGCGAAGCGCTCGACGCCTTCGCGCAGCCGGTTCAGGGGCTTCGAGATCCGCGACGCGATGAAGAGTCCCAGAAGAACCGCGAGGAGGACCGCTCCGAACGAGATTCCCACGATCAGGCGGATCGCCGTCGCCGCGTCCGCTTCGTTCGCCGTATTAAGGGACTTCGTGTCCGTTCGCTTGTCCTCGACGAAGAGCCGAAGCTCCTTTTGATATTCGTCGAATGTCGGCAGGACAGTCTTCCGGAAGTGGTCGTATCCCTCGGCGTTCTTGTTCGCGGCCGCCAGCTCCAGCGTCCCGGCGGCGTTGCGCCGGAACGTCTGCAACAGTCCCTTCATTTTTTCGAGGCGCTCTTTGTCGGACGCGTCGAGGTTCGCCTTTGCGAGGGCTTCGAGGCAGGAATCCACGTTGTTCCTGCGTTGCCCGATATCGGCGACGAGCGCCTTGTTCTCCGCGTCGTCGGTGGTCAGCAGGAGCGCGTAGATGTCCCCCTCCTGGCTCCTCATGCTACGGATCGTGCAGGGGGCCTACGCGTTTTTCCTCGCGATCGCGTCGAATTCGTCCGCGCATTCGAGGAAGACCTCGACGAGCCGCGGGTCGAAATGGCTTCCGGATCCCGCCGCGATGACGGCGACCGCCTCGTCGTGGGAGATCGGCCTCTTGTAAGGTCGCTCCGTCACGAGCGCGTCGTAGACGTCCGCGATCGCCATGATTCGGGCGACAAGGGGGATTTCTTCCCCTTTCAGCCCGTTCGGATAGCCCGAACCGTCCCATTTCTCGTGATGGAATTCCGTGACTTGCCGCGCGTAGGTGACGAAGGGAACCTCTCCGAGGATTTCCGCCGCGCTTCGAAGCACGCTGCTTCCGATCCGGGGGTGTTGCTTGATGATGTCGAATTCCGCCGGCGTCAGCTTTCCCGGCTTGAGAAGAATCATGTCGGGAATTCCGACCTTTCCGATGTCGTGAAGCGCCGCCGCCTGTCGCAGAAGCGGAATGTGCTCGGGGGGATACCGTGTTTCGCCTCCGGAGCGTTCGAGAAGAAGCCGGACGTATTCCTTCGTCCGGACGATGTGCTCTCCCGTTCCGCGGTCGCGGAACTCGGCGAGGATCGCCATGCAGGCGACGATCGCCTCCTGGTGGCGCTTCAGCTCCTCGGCCTCCGCGACGAGCAGGCGTTCGAAGCGCTTGCGTTCGGTGATGTCCTGAAACACGCTGATGATGAACGGACGGCCTTCCCGTTCGATCGGAGCGGCCGTGGCCTCGACGACGATCTCGCGGCCGTCCGGACGCACGAGGCGCAACTCGCGGAGCGGAAGTGGATCGTTCGACGCCAGGTTTCTCTCGATCCGGCGAAGGCTTTCCGTCCGGTCGTCCGGATGGACCAGATCGGGGTAGGAGCGTCCGGCGACATCCTGCGGACCGACGCCGAGCATCCGCGCGAAGGCGGCGTTCGCGTAGACGATGGTCCCGTGAGGGTTCTGAAGCATGATGCCGAGCGGCGAGTTCTCCACGATCGCGGAATAGCTTCGCTCGCTTTCGTGGAGCCGTTCTTCCATTTTCTTGTACTCGGTGATGTCGGTATTCGTTCCCCGATAGCCGCAATGGTTTCCCTCGCCGTCGAACAGCGGAACGCCGTTGGCCGAGAACCACAACACCGTTCCGTTTTTCGTCCGGATCGGGTTCACCACATTCCGGAACGGCTCCTTTCTTCCGAATCTCGCGGAGGTCTCATGTATCAGCGCCGAGTTCACGTTCTCCGGGTGCAGGTCCCGATATCGGGCGCGTCCGACGAGTTCGTCCGGACGGTACCCGAGGAGCGATTCCACGGCGTGGCTCAGGTATGTGAGCGTTCCGTCGGTGTCGACCTGCCAGAGAAACGTGCGGCTCAGCTCCGCGATCTGGTTGAAAACGGCGTCCCTGTCGAAGAAGACTTCCGGTTCGCGCGGTTTTCCCTCCGCTGTAAAGGTCTCGTCTCTCGTTCGCCTGTCCGTCATGGAACTCGGTTCTCCTCTCTCCGGCATCGATGGGCGCGTCCGCAGGGGAACGGATCGCGATGAAAAACGGACGTCCGGCGGGACTGGTGCAATGTTTACGAAATGCATTATACATTATTGCTGCGGATGAACGGGCGAATAATGAATCGTGTCGGATTTCCGGCCCTGCGGCGAGCAGGCGGACTTTTGGGAAGAATGATACAATACACGCGGCATACATTCCATTCTGGAATTGAAGGGGGAACTGGAGGATATGAAAACGCATCGCGCATTGCGGGTTCTTCTCTCTGCGGCGGTTCTCTTCCTCGCGGCCGGATCGGCGTTCGCGGCGTGGCCGGCGAAGCCGATCAACGTCATTGTCCCCTGGAGCCCGGGCGGGGCCTCGGATCTGACCGGGCGCACGCTCGCGGCGGAGATGGAAAAGACGCTCGGCGTCCGCATCTCGATCACGAACACGCCCGGCGGCGCCGGAGCGATCGGGACGCAGGCCATGTTCGACGCGCCGCGCGACGGGCAGACCTGGTCCGCGAACGCGGACGGCAGCATCGTCACCTACCAGGCGCTCGACATGCTCAAAGCGAGTCACAAGGACTACGCGTCGTTCATGGCGGTCTTCACGCCGAACGTGATCTGCGTTCCTGCGGCGTCGCCCTATGCGACTCTCGCCGACCTCATGAAGGCGATGAAGGAAAAGGCTGTCACGGTCGCGTCGGCCGGGACGGGCAGCGGCGGGCACCAGGCGGCGGAATTCTTCCGGATGAACACGGGCCTGCAATACCGACACGTCCCGTACCAGGGCGGCGCTCCCGCCGTGACGGCGACGGTCCGCGGCGAAGTCGAGACGATCATGCAGCTCTCGATGGAGGTTACGGAGATGCTTCGCGCGAAGCAGCTCCGGGCGCTCGCCGTGATGGACCGCGAACCGCTCGAGGTCGAGGGGTACGGCTCCATCCCGCCGATCACGCAGTGGGTTCCGAAGTTCCCGAGCGTCGGCAACCGCTTCGGGTTCTTCATCCCGAAGGACATCCCCGCCGAGGCGCTCGAAGCGATCACGAACGCGTTCACGGCGGCCGTGAATTCGCCCGCGATCAAGAAGTTCGCGGCCGAACGGGGGTCGAAGGTCGTCTCCATTTTCGGCGCGGACGCCGAGAAGGAGATGGACGCGAAGGCGTCCGGCGTCTGCTGGCTGCTTTTCGAGGCGGGCGTCATCAAGAATTCGCCCGAGAAGTACGGCATCGCGAAACCGTAGTTCGTCATTCCATTGCGGGAGGGGCGTCCCCTCCCGCTTTCGTCTTTCCACGGCTGTTCGCAAGGAGGCGCCCGGTATGCGGAAGAAGGATTTCTGGTCGGGGCTCGTCCTCGTTCTGTCGGCCCTCGCCTTTCTCGCGGGGAGTCTGCGCCTTCCCTGGCGCGATACGGGGTACGACTGGTTCGGATCCCCGGGGTTCGTCCCCGCAATTCTCGCATGTTTTCTGTCGCTCTGTGGCATTCGACTGATGCTTCGCTCGTACGCCGGGGGCGCGTTCTACGATTCGCTCGCCGCGTCGTCGAACCCCTGTGCGTGCGACGCACCGGAGGACGCGGCCGAAAGCGCTCCTCGCAGGCGCTCGGAACGCGAACCGGCCGTCCCCGCGTGGATGCGCTCCGAGCCGCTGCGCGGCGCGCTGACGGTCGCGCTGTGCGGCGCGTACGTCTTTCTGTTGATGGGACGGATTCCATACATTCCGGCGACGTTCCTGTTTCTCGCCGGGTTCATACTGATCTTCCGCGGAGTCGGACTGGTGCGCGCCGGCGTGATCGGCGCGGCGGCGTCCGTGTCCATCTGGTTCGTCTTCTACAAGATCTTCGCGGTCTTTCTGCCGTAAAGGGGGAGAGGCGCATGTCGCTTTCGACGCTCTTTTCCGAGTTTATCGCGCTCATGACCCCCGGGACGATCTTCAACGCCTTCTGGGCGACGGGGTTCGGCATCATCGTCGGAATGCTCCCCGGCCTGACGGCCACGATGGGCGTGGCGCTCCTCACGGGGCTGACCTTCCGCTTCATGCCCGAGCAGGCGATGGTCGTCCTGATTTCGACGTACGTCGGCGCAATCTACGGCGGCAGCCGGTCGGCGATCCTGCTCAACATCCCCGGAACGCCCGCCAACGCGGCGACGTGCCTCGACGGCAACCCGCTCGCGCGACGCGGCGAGGCCGGGTACGCGATCGGGCTCGCGACGACGTCGTCGGCCATCGGGACGCTCTTCGGCCTGATCTGTCTCGCGATCTTCTCGCCGCTTCTCGGAAAGATCGCGCTCAAGTTCGGGTCGTGGGAGTTTTTCGTGCTGTCGATCTTCGGAATCATCATCTGCGGCAACCTCACGGCGCCGCGTGACCCGCTCAAGGGCTGGATCGCCGGAATCGTCGGGCTGCTGCTGTCGCAGGTCGGGCAGGATCCGATCCAGGCCATTCCGCGGTTCACGTTCGGCGAGCTGCAGCTCATGGGCGGACTGTCGCTGATCCCGGTGCTCGTCGGGGCCTACGGCGTCGGCGAGATCATCGAGGTCATGCAGCGCCCCGTCGACTACACGGTGCGCTCGGTCGTCCAGCGCGTGATTCCGCCGCTCGCCGACATGCTCCGCCACTGGAAGACGATCCTGCGCTCCGGCGCGATCGGCGTCATCATCGGTGCGATTCCCGGCGTCGGCGAGGACACGGCGTCGTGGATCGCGTACGATACGGCCAAGCGGTTCAGCGATCACCCGGAGGAATTCGGCCGCGGCTCGCACGAGGGGCTCATCGCGGCGGAGACGGCGAACAACGCGTGCGTCGGCGGCGCGATCATCCCGGTGCTCACGCTCGCGGTTCCCGGAAGCGCCCCGGCCGCGGTGCTGCTCGCGGCCATGTGGCTCCACGGCATCAGGCCCGGACCGCTGCTCCCGATCGAGCAGCCGATGTTCATCGCGACCGTGACCGCGATCTTCCTGCTCTCGACGATCGCGATGACGGTCCTCGGCCTCGCGCTCGTGCGGCCGCTCGTGAAGGTGCTCCAGGTCTCCCGGACGATCCTGATGCCCGTCGTCTTCGCGCTCTGCTGTGTCGGGTCGTTCGCCGTAAGCGGCCGGATGTTCGACGTCCACCTGATGTTCCTGTTCGGCATCCTGGGGTACTTCATGCGCCGCAACGACTTTCCGGCGGCGCCGATGGTCCTCGGCTTCATCCTCGGGCCGATGGCCGACGACAACTTCCGGCGCGCGATGATCATCACGGGCGGGGACATCATGCCGTTCTTCACACGCCCGCTCTCGGTCGTGCTCTGGCTGCTGACGCTCGCGACGGTTCTCAGCCGCAGCACGCTCTTTCACCGGTTGCTCGCCCGGCTGCGCAACAGGTGACGGAATACACTCGATGAACGATTCGGAGGGGATCGACGCATGAAAAAGGTTCGTATCGGGCTCGTCGGCGCGGGGTTCGTCGCGCGGATCCACATGAACGCCTACAGGCGCGTCTACGGCGTCGAGGCGTGCGTTTCGGCCGTCTGCGCGCGCAGCGCAACGACGAAGGACTTCGCCGCCGGGTTCGGCATCCCGACGGTGTATTCGGACTACCACGATCTCATGAGGGATCCGGACATCGACGTCGTCGACATCTGCACGCCGCCGCAGCTCCACGCGCCCATGATCGCGGAGTTCCTGAACGCGGGCAAGCACGTGATCTGCGAGAAACCCTTCACGGGGTACTTCGGCATGCCGGACGACCCGAAGCCGATCGGGAGCGTGAGCCGCCGGAAGATGTACGATTCGGTGCTCGCGGAACTCGACCGGACGGCCGACGTCATCCGGAAGAGCGGCAGGCTCTTCATGTACGCCGAGGACTGGGTGTACGCGCCCGCGGTCGCGAAGGCCGCATCGATTCTCGGACAGACGCGCGACAAGGTGCTGTTCATCCGCGCCGAGGAGAGCCACAGCGGGTCGCATGCATGGCACGCCGCGGAGTGGGAGCAGACGGGCGGAGGGTCGATGATCCGGCAGGGGTGTCACCCGCTTTCGGCGGCGCTCTTCCTCAAGACGGCCGAGGCCCGCGCGCGCGGCGAACGGTTCGGCGTGGAGAGCGTCCTCTGCGACGTCGGGCTCGTCACGAAGTCGCTTTCCGACGGCGAGAAACGGTTCATCGCGGCGCGGCCGCACGACGTCGAGGACTGGTCGATGCTCTCGCTGACCTTTACGGACGGAACGAAGGCGACGATCTTCTCGGGCGACTTCGTGACCGGCGGCGTTCGGAATCTCGTGGAATTCAACACGAACACGGGGACCATCGCGTGCAACATGGCGCCCAACGACGCGATGATGTCCTACGCGGCGGACGCATCCGTCCTGAAGGACGTCTACCTCACGGAAAAGGTCGAGACGAACGCCGGGTGGCAGTACGTCCTCCTCGACGAGGAATCCGCGCGCGGCTACGTCCAGGAGGCGCAGGACTTCATGGAGTGCGTCGCCATGGGACGCGAGCCCGTCTCCGGGCTCGACCTGGCCCGCGAGACGATCCGCGTCACGTACGCGGGGTACCTGTCCGCGGAGGAGGGCGTTCGCATCACGCTCTGAAAAGAAGCGCTTCACGGCCGGAGACGGCGTTCGGACCTGCCTGCGGCGGCGTTTTCCGGCCTTTTTCGTATTCCGTATGTGAAGGAGATGCGACATGAAAATCAGAATCCACGAAACGGAGCACGTGCTTGCGCTCGACGCCGCGGCCGACGGAGCGGAGCGCATCCGCAGGGCGATCCGGGAGAAGGGAAACGCGCGGATCATGCTCTCGACCGGGGCGTCGCAGTTCGGGCTGCTCGCGGCGCTCGTCGCCGAGGATGTCGATTGGTCGAAGGTCGAGATGTTCCACCTCGACGAGTATGTCGGACTGCCGCGGTCCCATCCGGCGAGCTTCCGGCGCTACCTTGAGGAGCGCTTCCTCACGAAGCTGCCGCACGGCGCGCTGCTCGCCGCCGTTCATTTCGTCCCGTGGGAGGGGAACGTCGACGCGAACATCGCGGCGCTCTCGCGGGAGATCCTGCGCGAATCCGTCGACGTCGGCTTCATCGGAATCGGCGAGAACGCGCACATCGCCTTCAACGACCCCCCGGCCGACTTCTCGACGCGCGAGCCGTACATCGTCGTCACGCTCGACGAACGGTGCCGCCGCCAGCAGGTGGGGGAGGGGTGGTTCCCGGACGCCGCGTCCGTTCCGGAACGCGCGATCACGGCGTCCGTGCATCAGATCATGCAGTGCCGCTCGATCCTCTGCTGCGTTCCGTTTGCGGTCAAGGCCGACGCCGTGTCCCGGACGCTCGAAACACCGCTCTCGCCGCTCGTCCCCGCGACGATGCTCAAGACGCATGCCGACGCGACACTCTTCGTCGACGCGGACTCGATCGCCGCGACGCCCCCGGACGTCCTCGCCCGGTTCGACGTGACGGACCTCCGAGCGGGCGCGTGACGCCGATATGGCGGGCACGCTCTTCGCGAACGGCCTCCTGCTGCTCGACGACGGATTTTCGCGCGCGGACCTTCTCGTCCGCGACGGACGGATCGCGCGCATCGCTCCGGCGATAGAGCCGGAACCGGACGACGCGGTCGTCGACCTGTGCGGGGACCGTCTCGTTCCGGGATTCATCGACATGCACGTCCACGGCGGCGGCGGCGCGGACTTCATGGACGGAAGCGAGGGCGCGATCCGAACCGTCCGCCGGACGCACGCGCGCTTCGGAACGACGACGCTCTGCCCGACGACGCTGACGGCCCCCGACGACGAGATATCCGGCTTCCTCGCGGCCGTCCGGAGCCTGATGCGCGTCGACGACCGCGATCCTTCGGGCGGAGACGGCGCCCGCATCGGCGGCGTCCACATCGAAGGCCCGTGGATCGCGCCCTCTCAGGCCGGGGCGCAGGACCCCGCCTACCTCCGGCCCCCGACGGTCGCGCACCTCGAACGGCTCCTGGGTTCGTGCGAGGGCGTGTCGACCGTCACGATCGCGCCGGAACTCGACGGCGCGTGCGAGTGCGCCGCATGGCTCGCCGCGCGCGGCGCGCTTCCGTCGATGGGGCACTCGGACGCGACGCTGGCGCAAGTCCGGGACGGCGTCGCGTGCGGCTTCCGGCACATGACGCACTTCTACTCGGCGATGAGCACGGTGAAGCGCGACCGGGGCTATCGGATCCCCGGAATGGTCGAGGCCGGATACCTGTTCGACGAGGTCACGGTCGAGACGATCGCGGACGGCCGGCATCTGCCGCACGAGCTGCTCCGGCTTGTTCACAAGGTCAAGGGGACGGAGCGCATGGCCCTCGTCACCGACGCGATGCGCGGGGCCGGGATGCCCGAGGGGACATACCGGCTCGGCAGCCTGGAACGGGGGCGCGACGTGATCGTCGAGGACGGCGTCGCGCGGCTTCCCGACCGCAGCGGCTTCGCGGGAAGCGTCTGCACGATGGACCGGGCCGTGCGGACGGCCGTCGAGGCCGGAATCCCGCTCGACGACGCGCTCCGGATGGCGTCGGCGACGCCCGCGCGCATCCTCGGGATGCAGGACCGGCGCGGACGCCTGCGCCCCGGCCTTGACGCCGACCTCGTGCGCCTCGATGACAGCCTGAACGTGCTGATGACCGTCGTCGGCGGGCGCGTCGTCTTCGACGCGCGTAACGGATAGGGTCGAAAGCGCCGAAACACACGCGAGGGAGGTGTATTCATGAAACCACGAACACGATTCCTGTCACGCCTGTTTCTGCTTTTTTGCTGCATTTTCGCCGCGGCCCCCGCGCTTGCGGCGGGGATCGCCATGCACGTCATCGACGTCGGCCAGGGGGACTCGATTTTCGTGCAGTTCCCGAACGGCTCGACCATGCTCGTCGACGCGGGACCGTCCGACGCGGGGCCGACCGTCGTCCGCTATCTGAAGGACCTCGGCGTCCGGAAGATCGACATCCTCGTGCTGACGCACCCGCACTCCGACCACCTCGGCGGCATGGCGGACGTCCTCGATGCGTTCGAGATCGGCAAGGTCTGGGACAGCGGATACCAGCACGGGTCGGGGCTCCAGCGGCGGTTCCTCGAAACGGTCGCGAAGAAGAAAATCCGCTTCGGGCGCCCGAAGGCGGGCTTTTCGGAGCGCGTCGGCTCGGCGGTCGTCGACATCCTCGCGCCCGTCCGGGAGATCTCCGGGACGAAGGGCGACGTCAACAACAACTGCCTCGTTCTGCGCATCTCCTACGGGCGCTTCACGGCGCTCCTCATGGCCGACGCCGAGAAGGAAGAGCGCGAGGCGGTCGGGACGTTCCCGCAATCGGCGGTCCTCAAGGTCTCGCACCACGGGTCGCACAACGGCACGGACGCGGCGTTCCTGCGCCAGGTCCGTCCGGAGGAGGCCGTCATTTCGTGCGCCGCGGAGAACGACTACGGCCACCCGCACAAGGCGACCATCCAGGCGCTGGAAAGGGCGGGCGTAGTATGGCATTCCACCGCGAAGGCCGGTCCGGTCGTGATCTCGAGCGACGGCAGGGTGCTCTTCCTGAAGACGGGGACATACCGGCCCGAACCGAAGCCGACTCCCGCGGCCATGACCGGCGGGGTCATCGGCAACAGCAAGAGCAAGGTGTTCCATCTGCCGACGTGCGAGGGGCTTCCGGACGAGAACAAGCAGGTCCGCTTCGACGACAGGGACGATGCGATACGCGCGGGCTACAAGCCCTGCGGGAGGTGCAAGCCGTGAGAGCGTTCGTCGATTCTGTGGAGGAGGGCGTTGCGAGGGTTTTGCTCGGCGAGGACGAGTCGGTCACGGTGACCCTTCCGGCGGAATGGCTTCCGGAAGGAATCCGCGAGGGACAGGTTCTCAAAGTCACGTGGGAAGCGGACGAGGAAGAGACGAAAGCCGCGAAGCAGGCCGTCGAAGACCTCTACGCGCAGCTCGGCGACAATCCGTAGCGCGCTGCGTTCCCGGAGCGAAGAATCCCACAGGGATGACGTAAACGGGGAGCTTCCGGTTTCTTTCGGCGGCTCCCCGTCGTTTTTGCGCGCTCGATGGAGGCGCGGCCGCGTTCAGCGCGAAACGAGTTTGTACACGGCCGTGATGAACCCGCCGAATACCTCGTGGCTGATCGTGAAGCCCCGGTGGAGGTAGAAGCGGCTCCCCGTCGTTTTTGCGCGCTCGATGGAGGCGCGGCCGCGTTCAGCGCGAAACGAATTTGTACACGGCCGTGATGAACCCGCCGAAGACCTCGTGGCTGATCGTGAAGCCCCGGTGGAGGTAGAAGTCGAGCGCCTCGTCATTGCCGTTCGAGATGTAGATGAAAATGACCGGGACGTCCTCGAAACTTTCGAGCCACTCGATCGCCATGTCGAAGAGCTTCGACCCGAGCCCCATGTTGCGGTATCCGTCGCGCAGGTACAGATTGCTCAGACAGCCGACCTTCGGCGGAAGATCGGGCCAGTCGGGGTAGAACCCCTTGCCGTTTTCGACCTTCGGGGCCCAGTCGGGGATCGCGTATCGGCTCTCCCCGACGTTCTCGATCGTCGAAAAGACGTACCCGACCGGGACGCCGTCGTCCTTCGCGACGATGACCTGACGGTCCAGGGCGTGTTCCCAGCTCCGCTTCATCCGCGTGTCGAAATTCATCGGGTCGAAGCACTCGGGCGCGATCGTCGCCTTTGCCTTCTGAAAGGCCATCAGCTCATTGCAGAGGTCCCTGCACTGTTCGATATTCCCGTCCCGAACGATATCTATCGTTATATTTTTCATCGACATCATCTCCTTTATTTGGATTGAAAAGAAACGTTGTTTTTCGCAGCCGCCGATGGTACTATACGGCGCGTCACTTTCTTTCTGCAAGTATGCACCTTTTGGTAACCTTACATACCTGAAGGTGCGTAATGGGCGCTGCGAACGCCCGGGAGGGGTTTTCATGAACGGACGGTGTCCCATCGAAACGACGGTCTCGCTGATCAACGGAAAATGGAAGCTGCTGATCCTCAAGGAACTCTCGCAGGGGCCGGTGCGCTACGGCCGGCTCGGGGCGCAGATTCCGGCCGTCAGCGCGAAGGTCCTGACGCAGCAGCTTCGGGAGATGGAGGATGACGGCCTGATCGTGCGGACGGTCTTTGCGGAAGTGCCGCCTCGGGTCGAGTATTCGCTCGCCGACATGGGGTTGAGCGTCTTCACGCTGTTCAAGGAGCTGCGTCGCTGGGGGCTCGAAGAAGATTCGGTTCACGGCGCGAAATGCTCCTTCTGCGGCAAGTGTCAGCCGTTCATTCGGGGCGAGCGGTAGGGAGCGCCGATGGGGCCTGGGGAGTACGCAATATGAAGCGCGGGTGCTTTAAGAAAAAACAGGATTGATTTACAATATCCCGTACATTCTGCGTGCGATACGGAAAGCGGAGGCGGCGGAGGGCGAATCGGGAGAGAACGCGCGCTGAGCGGACACAAGGAAGGTTCGGCGGAAAGTGCGTGCGATTTTCGGGGACGTGTGGACCGGAGCGGATTTCAAAAGAAACCGGAGGCGAATCGGTGATGAATGCAATGCGGCCCGTAACCCGGCGTGCGTGGATGGCGGCGCTTCTCGGAATGATTTTCGTCTGTTGGGCGGGGGCGGCGTACGCGGTTTCGGCGACGCTGTTCGTGACCCCGTCTCCGGACGTCAAGCCCGGAGACGGCGTGACGTTCCGGATGGAGGTGACCTATCAGGATCCGGCGCCCGCCGTGTTGGTCTATCTTGGAGGGACGATGTGGACGACGGAGCTTCAGACCGTGAAATATCCTGGTCCGGGGATGACCGGCACGGTGAAGTTCGCCAAGCCCTACACCGTTCCCTCCGACGCGAAAAACGCTTCGACGCTGTGTTTCGTTCCCGCGACGGGCGGTGGCAACGTGGACATCAAACAGCCGATCGGCGAGAAGAAGTGCGTGACCGTGAAGTTCACGGTTCAGCTCAAGAAGGATGTGAAGGTCGCCCAGATATCCCAAGCGGCGGTGACTCCCGACCTGGCCATCGCCGATGTCCGGCTCGACCCGGCCAACGCGAAGATCGTCAAGGCGAAGATCGTCAACCAGGGAGCGATCGCGACGTCGCCCGCGTGCGTGCTGTGCGTCCAGGTACGGCAGTGGTCCGGCGGAGGCTCCAAGCAACTGGCCAACAAGCAGGCGTCCGTCAAGGCGCTGAAGGCCGGAGAAGAGGTCTGGATCGCGGTGAATACGGGCGTCATGGGGCCCTTCTACTACGATCTGACGATTGACTGCACGAACGTCGTCAAGGAATCGAACGAGAACAACAACAAGGGCGCGATGGACAGGACGATCAAGTAGCGGCCCGCAAAACGAAACGGCGCCGCACGGCCCCCCGGTCATTCGGGCGGGGCGTTCGGCGCCGTTTCGTTCCGTCCCGCCCCACTCGCGAACGGTATAATGGCGCTGACGGAACCATTTCGCCGGGGAGGGGCGCCGCATGCCGAAGATACGGAACAAGAAATACCTGACGTTCAACAGGCTCATCATGGAAAGCGTGTCCGCGCAGATCGTCGTCATCCTCGCGGGGCTCTTCCTCGTCGGCTTCATCCTCTGGGGCTCCTGGTACGCCGGGCTCATCCCGCTCGCGGGATTCCTCATCGCGCAGAGCGTGAACGTCGGGGCGAAGCTGGCTCGGGACAGCCGCGAGGGGAAGCGGCGCTGCCAACTCGGGAGCGGCCATACGGCGCTCCTCGGCTGGGATGAAACCGCGCCCGGAATCCTGAAGAAGAACATGGGGGCGAACCGCCGGATCGTGGTGCTCTCGTCCGTCGCGACGGAGCGGATCCGGCGGGAACTTGAGGCCGCGAACATCGGCCGCAGCCGGAGGCTCTTCCTCTTCAACGGAAACTACGGCGACGAGGAAGAACTCAAGGGCCTGTCGGTCGACACGACGGCGCGCCTCTACCTTCTCGGGGACGCGGGCGACCCGTCCCGCGACAGCAAGAACATCGAAACGGCCGTGAAGATCCTTGAGATCCTCGGCGAAACCCCTCCGCAGCGCGCGATCGACTGCTTCTTCCACATCTATGACCTGTATATCTTCAACATGATGCAGGGAAGCGACTACTTCTCGGAGGCCGACAGGCGATATCTGAACATCCGTCTGTTCAACTTCTACGAGGAGTGGGCGCAGCGCCTGTGGAGCTACCTCCCCGACGGAGCGGCGGAGCGCCCCTACCCGCCTCTCGCCTACGACGCGGAGCGCCTCGCGAGCGGGGGCAACGTCCACCTCGTCATCGCGGGATTCGGCAAGATGGGGCAGGCGCTGGCCGTCGAAGCCATCCGCGTGTGCCACTACGCCAACGGCGCGACGACGCGGATCACCGTCATCGACACGGACGTCGCGCGCGAGAAGGACAAGTTCACGAGCTGTTTCTCAATCTGCGACGAAGCAGGTCGGCGCCTGCTTCACGACGTCGATATCGACTTTGTCGCCGACTCTCTCGAATCGCCCCGGACCAACGCGTTCCTGAAGGCGCTCTACAGGGACGAGAAGCAGATCCCGACGGTTGCGATCTGCTTCTCCGACGTCGACAAGGCCTTATCGGCGGCGCTGGCGCTTCCCGTGGAAATCAAGAAATCCGACATTCCGATCCTGATCCGTCAGGAGGGGCACACGGGTCTGCGCGCACTCAAGGATCGCTTCGAGGAGACGCGGAACGCGGACGGCGTCCATATCTGGAAGAACATCCACTACTTCGGCGGCCTCGACGAATACGTTCACGACGAGTCGGACAACGAGCGCATGGCGATGCTCCTCAACGCCGTCTACAAAGCGCACGTCCTCGCCCCGGAAGCGCTCGACGCGGCCGTCGCCGAATGCAGAGCCATGGGGGCCGAAAGCCTCGAGGCCTACTTCTGGGCGAATCAGGAGGAGACATTCCGGTGGTCGAGCCGTTACCGGGCGGCCGCGCTGGTCGAACGGCTGCGCGGGTTCGGCTATTCGCTCCGGGGTCCCGGCGGCGCGGGGGGCGGCGAGCCCGCGTTCCGAACGCTTCCGGATCTCGACGGCCGGGGCGTGAAGCGCATGATCGACGACCTCCGGCGCACGACGCCCCTCCCGACAGAGATTGTGGACCGGCTCGCCGAGGCCGAACACGACCGCTGGTGGTCGGAGCGGGTGCTCGCCGGCTGGGAGCATGCGCCCGCGACGGACAGGGAGAGCCTGCGGCACGCCGACCTCCGCCCCTACGGGGAGCTGCCTCCCGAATCGCGGGAAAAGGACATCCTCGTCGCCGCGCTGATCCCCTGGCTGGCGAAGACCTGCGGGTGGGCGCTCGACGGCGCGGGGAATCGTTCGGACGATGCTTGAGTACCGCTATCTGGAATCGCTCAAAACGCAGCATTGCGGATGGGCCCTGTTGCGATCGGACAACGTCTCGTTCGTGGCGTCGTTTCTCCACGAGGTCTTCATCGCGGACAACCGGCGCAGGATATCGAGGTACGCGCTGATCGAAAAGCTCGAGGACTACATGCGAATGATCCGGGAGATCGCCGGAGAGGCGCAGTTTCCGCAGACTCCCGCCGAATACCTCAACGAATGGGTCAACCGGCAATGGCTGAACAAGACGTACGGAAAGAACGACGAGATCTTTCACGACCTGACATCCGCGTCGGAACGGGCGATACGCTGGCTCGCGGAGCTTGACAGGGGGAGCTTCATCGCGACGGAATCCCGTCTCGTGACGATGTACGGCCTGCTCCGGAGCCTCTGTCACGAGACGGACCCGAACCCCGGCGTGCGGATCGACGAGCTGGAACGGCAGCGCGACGCCATAAGCCGGACGATAGAAGAAATACGGAAGGGCGACATGCCCGTCCTCAGCGATATCGCCGTCAAGGGCAAGTTCCAGCAGTTTCTGGGCATGGCTCGGGACCTCGTGTCCGACTTCCGCGAAATCGAGCAGAATTTCCGGACGCTCGACTCGAACATCCGGGAGCGAATCCTGCTGGGGCAGGAGGGGAAGGGCGCCGTCCTCGGGAACCTTCTGGAGCAGCGAAGCTCCATCCTCGCGTCCGAGCAGGGCAGGAGTTTCGACGCGTTCTGGAAGACATTGACGTCCCCGAACCGGCAGGAGGAATTCTCGGAGTACATCGCGCGGGTGCTCGCGCTCGAACCGGTCCGGGAGATGAACCCGGATCGCGGCATACGCGGCGTGTACGACGTCTGGCTCAGGGCCGGACGGGATATCGCGGCCATCATGGCCGAGATATCGGAGCAGTTGAGGCGGTTCGTCGAGGAGGTCTCCTCGGACAACCGGACCGTCATGGACCTGGTCCGCGGCATCGAGCGGAAGTTCTTCGCGCAGCGGGAGAATGTCCCGAAGTCCGATTTCGCGGACATCGAAGGGATCTCTCCGGCGGGGGAATTCCTCATGAACCGCTCCCTGTACGTTCCAAAGGTCCGGCGGAACATCGCGTCGAAGGACCTCGTCGAGGAGGATACGAGCCATGTCGATATCGCCGCGATGTTCGTCCCGACGGTCGACAAGCGGAAACTCCGGAAAAACATAGAGTCCGTGCTGGAGAACCGCGAACGCGCTGCGCTCGGGGCGGTGCTCCGGGAATACCCGGCGGAAAACGGACTCGAGGAGGTCGTCGCGTATCTCATGTTGGCCTACGAGGAATTCGGGTATCATGACGACGGGGAGGAATCGGAAACCGTGACGTGGAAACGCGGAAACGACGCCGTCCGCACCGCGAGCATCCCGAAAGTATCGTTCGAACGGAAAAAAACGCGGCCGCAGGGAGGACGCGCCGATGGGTAGGAAAGATCCGGCCCTTTCCTCCGTCCTCGTCCATCTCTTCAAGGGCGCCGTGTACGCGGACAGCGACGCTCTCCTGTGGAAAGACCTTCTGGAGCAGCAGCCGCAGGTTCGCGACTACATAGCGGTCCTCGGGCTCGACCTGACCGTCAACGAGGCGGAAGGCTACGCCTTCCTGCGTCAGCGCGCCGTCGACCCCGACGACGAGGAGAAGATCCCGAAGCTCATCGTACGACGGCCCCTGTCGTTCCGCGTCAGCTATCTCCTCGTCGTTCTCCGCAAGAAGATCGCCGAACGCGACGCGCAGGGAGGGGATCCGAAATTCGTGCTTTCCTTCCAGGAAATCGCGAACGCCATGAGAAGCATGTTCCCGGGCGACAGGAACAACGAGGCGAAGGCGACGGACCAGATACGGACCGACATCGCAAAGGCCGTCGAACTCGGTTTCCTCAGAAAGCTGAATTCCGACAGGGAATTCGACGCCGCGTCCGCGGAGGACAATTACGAGGTCCGGCGCATCCTGAAGGATTTCGTCGACGTCCAGTGGCTGAAAAGCCTGGACGAAAAACTCGCCGCGTACGCCGAACACGCGGCGCGCGCCGGGAAATCCGCAGACGACACGGAGGCGGCCGATGGATAGGGCGTTTCGGGAAGAGGAAGGCGGGTTCCGGCTCGACCGGGTCGAACTCTACAACTGGGGGACATTCGACGGAACCGTCTCCGTCATCCGCCCCGAATGCAAAAACATGTTGCTGACCGGGGACATCGGGTCGGGAAAATCGACCATCGTCGACGCGATCGCGACGCTTCTCGCGTCCCCCGGCAAGGCCGCGTACAACAAGGCGGCCGGAGCCGGCGCGGGCGAACGGAGCCTGCTCTCCTATGTCCGAGGCCAGTACAAGTCGAACGAGAACGAATTCACCGGAACGCTCGAACCGCAGTACCTCCGGCAAAGCGACGCCTATACGGTGATTCTCGGCGCATTTCGGGACGCGCGGGCGAAGAAGACGCTGACGACGGCCCTCTTCTGCTCCATGGAAGACGGGACCGACCAGCCCGTCCGGATCTACTTCGGTTTCGAGGGGGACATCTCCATCACGAAGGATTTCAGCGGCTTCGGGGACATCCCCCGCCTGAAACAGCGGATGAAAGCCGCGGGCGTCAGGGTTTTCGAGACCTTCAAGGCCTATATCACGTGGTTCTGCAACAAGGTCGGCATCGAGAACGACCAGGCGTTGAACCTGTTCCTCCAGACGATATCCATGAAGTCCGTCGACAGCCTCGAAGCGTTCGTCCGGAAGTACATGCTCGAACCCTTCCCGGCCCGGGAGCACATCGACAAACTCCTGAAGCACTTCGACGACCTGACGAAAATCCACGAAGAGATCCTGAAGGCGAAGAGACGGATAGCGATTCTCGATCCCATGATGCGCAAGCACGAGACGTACGCGGACGTCGTGTTGCTCGAAACCAGGGAGAAGAACATCCTCGCCTCGCTCGAACACTGGTTCGCGGCGGCCGAAAAGGGCCTGTTCGAGGAAAAGAAGGGACAGCTCGAAGAGCGGCTCGCGGCGGTTCAGGAGCGCATCGCGACGGGGAAAGCGGACAAGACGGCCCTCGAAGACAAGCGGCAGGCGCTGAAGATGGATATCGAACGCAGCGGCGGAAGCAGGATCGCCGAAATAGAGCAGGAGATCCACAGGGAGGAAGTCCTTCTCGGACATGTGAGGAGGCGGGCCTCGACGTACGTCGACCGGCTGCACGAAGCCGGACTCTGCCTCGACGTGAGCGACGAGATGCTGACGGAGGCCATCTTTCTCGAAACGAAGCGGAAGATCGCGGAATTCGCTTCCGAAATGGCCGCCAGAAAGGAAGCCGCGGAAGAGCGCCGGGATTCCGTCAGGGAGCCGCTCCGGAAACTCGAGGAGGACCTTCGGGGCATCCGGGAGGAACTCCGGAGCCTCCGTTCGCGGAAGAACAATCTGCCGGACGCGAAAATCAGGATTCGGGCCTTCATGTGTCAGAACCTCGGGCTGTCCGAAAGCGAGATCCCCTTCGCCGGAGAGCTTCTGCGGGTCCGCGACGACTGCAGGGAGTGGGAAGGCGCGGCGGAACGGCTCATGAACGGCTTCGCGACGTCCCTCCTCGTTCCGGAGAAACGGTACATGGACGTCGCGTCCTGGGTCAACCGGACCCATCTGGGCGGAAGGCTCGACTATCTCAGGGTGTCCGACAACGCGGGAACGGCCCCGACATGGCTCCGCGACGGCCGGATATGCTCCAAGGTCGAAATCAGGCCGGACTCCCCGTTCTCCGAATGGCTCGAACGCAGCGTCGCGGGCCGGTTCGACCACGTGTGCTGCGAGGACGCGAAGCAGCTCTCGAACGAAAACAGGGGGATCACGAAAACGGGACAGATCCGCCAGTCCTACGAGCGCCATCTGAAGGACGACCGCTACGACATCAACGACCGGAGCCGCTACGTCCTCGGATGGAACAACAGGGAGAAAATAGAGATCCTCGAATCGAAGGAGCGGGAACTGATCGCGGACATCGACGCGAAGACGCTCGAACTGAAGAAGGAGCAGGCGGCCCTTCGCGAAATCGACGACTTTCTCGGGAAGGCGAACGCGCTTGGCGACACATCGTACGCCTTCGACGAAATGAACTTCCTGAAGATCGTGAACGGGATCGAGCGCCTCCGCGGCGAAAAGGACGCGCTCGAATCCTCGTCGGACGTCCTCAGGACGCTTCGAGCCCAGTTGCAACATACGGAAGACGACATCGCAGACGCCGAATCCGCGCTCGACCGGCTGTTCCGGACCATGGGGGAAATCGAACACGAGCGGAAAGACATCGTGTCGCGGCTCGCCGATGCGGAATCCGTCCTCTCCGGCTCGGACGAGCCCGATCCGGAGACAAGCGCCGGGATCGGGGAGATGGTCCGCGCCGTGCTCGATACGGAGCCCCTGACGATCGACAATTGCGTCCGGACCGGCCGCGCCGCGGGGAGTCGGGTCAAGGAATCGCTCGGCAGGACGTCCGAGAGAAAAGAGAGACTTGCGGGCGACATTTCGCGGATCATGCGATCGTATCAGGACGAGTTCCGGAACGACGTCCTCGACGCGGACGCCACGGTCGAATTCATCGACATCTACGCCGGACTGTACGACAAGGTCCGCTTTCACGACCTCCCGAGCTGCGAACAGGAGTTCAAGAAGGCGCTCAACGAGGATACGATGCTGACCATCAGCCTGTTCCAGGCGATGCTGAACAGCGCCGGGAACACGATAAAACAGAAGATCTCGACCATTAACGAAACGCTGCAACACATCGACTACACGCCCGGGCGGTACATCCGGCTCGACGCGAAGGAGACGCCGGACGCGGAAATACGGACCTTCCGGCAGGATCTGCGGAAGTGCACGAGCGACATCACCGACGAGTACGACATCTCGGCGAAGTTCGACCAGGTGAAGGAGATCCTCGCGCGCTTCAAGGGGCGGGAAGGGTGCACGGAAATGGACCGGAAATGGACCGAAAAGGTGACCGATGTCCGCAACTGGTTCGTGTTCACCGCGAGCGAATGCAACCGGGAGGACGGGAGCGTCTACGAGTCGTACTCCGATTCCAGCGGAAAATCCGGAGGACAGAAGGAAAAGCTGGCGTACACGGTCCTCGCCGCGGGGATCGCCTACCAGTTCGGACTGAACATCGCCGGGAACGCCGAGGGGCGGATGTCGTTCGACGCGCCGCGGTCGTTCTGCTTCGTCATCATCGACGAGGCCTTCAGCAGGGGCTCCGCCGAATCCGCGGAATACGGCCTCGAACTCTTCAAGCGAATCGGGATACAGCTTCTCGTCGTCACACCGCTGCTCAAGATCAACGTCATCGACCCGTTCGTCTCGTCGGTTGCGTTCGTCCGCTGCGACGAGACGCCGGAAGGGAAGAGTTCCCTGGTGCGGATGATCACGATGGACGAGTACCGGGCGAAGAAGGAGAGCGCGGCGGCATGAACCTGACGCGCCTGCCCGACATCAGGCGGCTGCTGCTCGGACTATGGGACGACGGAACGATCCTGTCGTCGGTCGTCTCCGGCGACGCGCTGTTCCCTTATCGGCTCAGGGCGCGGGCCCCGTCTTCGAAGGATTTCACCGACTCGTTCGACGAGGTCCGGAAGTGGATTTCCGAGATCAAGACCGTGGGCAGGATACGGCTGGAATGGCGGACCGTGAACAACAGGCTTCGGGGGAACAACCCGTCGCCGTCGGAACTATGGGTCGACACCATCGACGACGCCCTCGCCATCATCGGCCGGAAGGCGGAATTCCGGACATTCCTGCGGATCCTCGACGATACGCGCGCCGCCCTTCCCGAACTCGAAGAGTGGATGCGCCGATTTCCGATGAAAGCGCTCGCCTGCGCCGACGAATGGAACCGCCTCCTGGCGATCGTCCTGTGGATGAAGGCGAACCCGAGGCCCGGAATCTACATCAGGGAGGCCGACATCCCCGGGGTTCACACGAAAATCGTCGAGAACCATTCCGCCATCCTGACCGAACTTCTGGACGCCGTGTTGCCGCCGGAGCGCATCGATTTCACGGCGACGGGAAAGAGCGGCTTCTGCAGGCGATACGGCTTCCGGGAAAAGCCGAAACGATACGTTCGCTTCCGGGTGCTCGACCCGAACATCCGGGTGCTCCCCGTCGCCTCGGCGGAGACCGATATCGAGCTGACGAGCGACGTCTTCGAACAACTCGATATCCCGTGCAGGTTCGTCTTCATCGTCGAGAATGAGATCACCTTCCTCGCGTTTCCGGCGCTTCCCGACAGCATCGTGATATACGGCGGCGGAAACAGCGCGGCGGATGCGCTTCGCGGGGTCGCGTGGCTCGGAAGGCGAGCGATGTTCTATTGGGGAGACCTCGACATCGACGGATTCCGGATTCTGCGGGACCTGCGCGGGGTCTTCCCGGACGTCCGATCGATCCTGATGGACGAGGAAACGCTGAACGGACACCGGGATCTCTGGACGACGGACAGCGGCGGCGGAACGCTCCCCGCGGAGATGGACGGGCTGACGGACGAGGAACAGTCCGTCTGCCGGCTGCTTCAATCTCCGGGAGACGGCGTGAATGCCCGAATCCGCTTCGAACAGGAGCGGATCGGATTCGAGCGCGTCACGACTCAGTTGCGGAAAGTCGTGGAAGGGCGGTAACGGGGAAAGACCA
>CAYVKE010000049.1:0-20682 GCA_964451935.1 uncultured Synergistaceae bacterium
CGCGTGCGATCAGGAAGATCACCGCGCCCGTCACGAAGAGCGCGATCGCCGCGATGGCAAGCAGGACGAACGTCAGCGCGTGGACCATCGCCGTGATTTCCGAGACGGGGAAGAGGATGCCGAGTGCGAAGCCTCGTTGCGTCGGCGCAAAAAACATCTGCTTCTCTTCGCCCTGGAACGTGTAGGACGAAAACCCCCGTTCCCCCGAAACCATCTTTCGGGCTATTTTCCGGAGTTCTTCGGGGTATTTTTCTTCCGTCGTCAGGTTCGCCTTCAATATGTCTTCCTTGCGGTGTCCGGACAGCACGACGCCGCTCTTGAGCAGCAACGTGCCGTTGCCTTTGCCGAAGATGCGGAGGGAATTCACGTAGTCGTTCGTTGAGCTGATGTCCATGTCGCCGACGACGACGCCGAGAAGCTTGCCCGCGTCGTCGCGGACAGGCGTGGATACGGAGATCACGAGTCTGTTCGAAATCTTGTCGGCGAATGGCTCCGAGAAGAAGACCCGGTCCTTTCCGGCGGTAACGGCCTCCTTGTACCACGGGCGCACGCGCGCGTCATAGTCGGCGGGGGCCTTCCAGCCGGTTCCGTCCGCGAGTTTTCCCGTCGCCTCGAGGCCGACTTTGATGCTGCCGATTCCCGCGCGCTTCACCTTTGCGGTAAGGGCGACGGCGAGTTTTTCCACCGCGTCCTCATCGGTTGCGCCGAGATCCGCCATCGCATGCCGAACCGATTCCGCCGCCGTAAGGAGCACGTTTTCCACGCCGGCGAACCGGACGTCGATATTCTCCGCAGCGCTCGCCACAACCTCAAGACCAGCCTTGTCCACCTGGTCGCGCAACATCTCGCCGCCCCGGTAGTACGTGACCCCGGCCATCGCCGCGATCACAGCAAGCACCACGAGCGCCATCCCGATCAGTTTCCCGCGAATCGTCATCCCCGACTCCTCCTTGTTTTAATCCCCCATACGCACCACGCACTACCCACTGCAACGGACGGACGCCGCTTCCGTCGCGAACGAGTGAAATGTTACATTAAATTAAAAACGAACGCAACCCCGAAAGAACACATTTTCGAAAGACAAAAGGCCCATTTCGCTTCATGTTATAATGCATAAATGAATATAGAAATGGACGCTGGATTCCGAACTTTTCCGGGGCAAAGACAATATACCAAACTTCATTTTTTGTGATATACTGCCCTGAAGTTCAGGGAGTCCCCAAACAAGGAGATCCCCTCTGGGAGCGATACGGAAATGGACAAAGCGGTGCTTCTTCTCGAGGACGGAACGTTTTACGCGGGATCGGCGTTCGGACGCACGGGCACGAGCACGGGAGAGGTGGTCTTCAACACGGCGATGACCGGATATCAGGAGACGCTCACGGACCCCTCCTACAACGGACAGATCGTCGCGATGACCTACCCGCTGATCGGCAACTACGGCTTCAACGACGACGATGTCGAGTCGGCGCGCCCCCATGTGGAGGGCTTCGTCGTCAAGGAACTCTGCGACGGCCCGAGCAACTGGCGAAGCACCACGCGCCCGGCGGACTACTTCCGCAATCACGGCATCGTCGGCATCAGGGGCGTGGACACGCGGGCGCTGACGCAGCATTTGCGCTCGTTCGGCAGCATGTTCGGCGTCATCTCCTCCGAACGCGGCGACGCCGACGCGCTGATGCGGGAGCTGCGCGCCGCGAAGGCGCGAAAACGCGACCTCGTGGCCGAAGTCTGCACGAAGGAGCCGCGCTTCGTCGCCGGATCGGGGAGGCGTCTGGCCGTCCTCGATTTCGGCGTCAAGGAGTCGATCCTCAGGTCCCTTTCCGCACGGGGCTGCGCGCTTTCCGTCCTTCCGGCGTTTTCGACGCCCGAAGCGGTTCTGGCGTGCGAGCCGGACGGCATCGTGCTCTCCAACGGCCCAGGAGACCCGCGCGACATTCCGACCTGCACGGCGACGGTCCGCGCTCTTCTCGGAACGAAGCCGATCCTCGGGATCTGCCTCGGGCATCAGCTCCTCGGCCTCGCGCTCGGCGGCGAGACGTACAAGCTCCCGTTCGGACACCACGGCGGGAACCACCCCGTCAAGGACCTCCGTACGGGCCGCTGCGCCGTCACCTCCCAAAACCACAACTACACGCTACGCCCCGACTTCTCCGGCGATGCGGCCATCACGCACGTGAACGTCAACGACGGGACGGTCGAGGGCTTCCGCCACACATCGCTGCCGGTCATAAGCGTGCAGTTCCACCCGGAGGCCGCGCCCGGGCCGCACGACAGCGCGTCGATCTTCGACGACTTCCTGTCGCTCGTGGAGAACGCCAATGCCTAAACGGACGGACATCAAAAAGGTCCTCGTGATCGGTTCCGGCCCGATCACGATCGGGCAGGCGGCGGAGTTCGACTACTCGGGGACGCAGGCGTGCACGGCGCTGCGCGAGGAGGGCGTTTCGGTCGTTCTCGTCAACAGCAACCCGGCGACGATCATGACGGACGCGGACATCGCCGATCGCGTGTACATCGAGCCCATCACGCCGGAGTACGTGAAGGAGATCATCCGGAAGGAGCGCCCCGACGGCATTCTGGCTGCGCTCGGCGGCCAGACGGGGCTCAACATGGCCGTCCGCCTCGCGGAGGACGGCATCCTGGAGGAACTTGGGATCGAACTGCTCGGGACCTCGCTCGACTCGATCCGGAAGGCCGAGGACCGGGAGCTTTTCAAGCGGACGATGCAGGAACTCGGGGAAAAGGTGCCCCACAGCACGATCGTCACGACGATGGACGACGCCGTTTCGTTCGCCGGACGCGTCGGCTTTCCGGTCATCGTGCGTCCCGCCTACACGCTCGGCGGCACGGGCGGCGGCGTCGCGCACACGATCGGGGAGTTCCGCTACATCTGCGGCAAGGGGCTCAAGCTCAGCATGATCGGCCAGGTGCTTCTCGAGCAGAGCGTCGCGGGGTGGAAGGAAATCGAGTACGAGGTCATGCGCGACGGCGCGGACAACTGCATCATTATCTGCAACATGGAGAACTTCGACCCCGTCGGCGTCCACACGGGCGACAGCATCGTCGTCGCGCCGAGCCAGACGCTGTCGGACGTGGAGCACCAGATGCTTCGGTCCGCCTCGATCCGGATCATCCGCGCCCTCGGCATCCGGGGCGGGTGCAACATCCAGTACGCGCTGAACCCGGAGAGCTTCGAATACGTCGTCATCGAGGTCAACCCGCGCGTCAGCCGGTCGAGCGCGCTCGCGTCGAAGGCCACCGGCTACCCGATCGCGCGCGTCACCGCGAAGATCGCGCTGGGGCTCACCCTCGACGAGATCAAAAACCCCGTCACGGGGACGACCTCGGCCTGCTTCGAGCCGGCGCTCGACTACGTCGTGACCAAGGTGCCGCGCTGGCCCTTCGACAAGTTCACGGGCGCCGACCGGACGCTGGGAACGCAGATGAAGGCCACGGGGGAGGTCATGGCGATCGGACGGACCTTCGAGGAGTCGTTGCTGAAGGCCATCGATTCGCTCGACATCAAGTTCGACTACCAGCTCGGCCTGAGCCTGTTCGAGCCCTTCTCCCGCGAGCGGCTTCTCGATTTCATGAAGCAGAGCAACGACCAGATCGTGTTCGCGATCTGCAAGGCGCTCCAAAAGGGCGTCTCGGTCGCGGAGATCGTCGCCGTCACGCGCATCGATGAGTTTTTCGTCCGAAAGCTCGAAAACATCGTCCGGCTCGCGCAGGAGATCCACACGGCGGGCTTCCTGTGGCTCGACTACGACCTGTACTCCCGGGCCAAGAAGATCGGCTTCGGCGACTCGTACATCGCGAACCTCGCGGGCGTCCCGCTTGCGGCGATCATGAAGCTGCGCCGCAAGTTCCCCGTCAACCCAGTCTTCAAGATCGTCGACACCTGTGCGGGCGAATTCGAGGCCGCCACGCCCTACTTCTATTCCACGTACGAGGAGACGGACGACGTGCATGTGTCCGGCAGGCGCAAGGCGCTCGTCATCGGGTCCGGGCCGATACGGATCGGCCAGGGGATCGAGTTCGACTATTGCAGCGTGCACTCCGTCCGCGCGCTCCGGGAAATGGACATCGAGTCCATCATCGTCAACAACAACCCCGAGACCGTGAGCACGGATTTCGATACGTCCGACAAGCTCTACTTCGAACCGCTCACGAAGGAGTGCGTCATGGACGTCGTCCGGAAAGAACACCCCGAGGGCGTGATCGTTCAGTTCGGCGGCCAGACCGCGATCAACCTGGCCGCGCAGCTCCAGGCCGAGGGCGTGCGGATCCTCGGCACCTCGGTGGAGAGCATCGACATGGCGGAGGACCGAGAACGCTTCCTGCAACTTCTCACACGGCTCGACATCCCCTTTCCGGACGGGAGCAGCGCCGTCTCGGTCGAAGAGGCGAAGGCGGCCGCGCGGCGCATCGGATATCCGGTTCTCGTCCGCCCCTCCTACGTTCTCGGCGGGCGGGCGATGGAGATCGTCTGGGGCGAAACGGAACTCGCGGAGTATATGGAGCGCGCCGTCGACCTGTCCACGGGACACCCCGTCCTGATCGACAAGTACATCCTCGGCAAGGAGGTCGAGGTGGACGGAATCTGCGACGGCTCGGACGTCCTGATCCCCGGGGTCATGGAGCACTTCGAGCGCGCAGGCGTCCACTCCGGCGACAGCATCGCGGTCTACCCGCCCCGAACGCTCGCGCGCGAGACAATCGACACGATCGTGGAGTACGCGACGAAGCTCGCGCTGGCGCTGAAGGTCGTCGGGCTCTTCAACATCCAGTTCGTCCTCGACGCGGACAACCGCGTCCATGTGATCGAGGTCAACCCGCGCGCGAGCCGGACCGTGCCGGTCATGAGCAAGATCACGGGAATCCCGATGGTGGACGTCGCCACGAAGCTGATGTTCGGACATACGCTGAAGGCGCTCGGATTCGCGCCCGGCCTCGCTCCGGACACGGAGTTCGTCGTCGTCAAGGCGCCGGTCTTCTCGTTCTCCAAGATGGCGAACGTCGACACCTTCCTGGGTCCGGAGATGAAATCGACGGGCGAGGTCATGGGCGTTGACAGGGATTACGGCGCCGCGCTGTACAAGGCGCTTCTCGCGTCCGGCCTGAAAATTCCGCCGTCGGGTCGGGTGCTGCTGTCCGTCGCGGACCGCGACAAACGCGAATGCGCGCAGATCGCGCGGACGCTCGCCGGGCGGGGGTACGCGCTGTGCGCCACCGAGGATACGCACGCGGCGCTCGCGGCCGCGGGGATTCCCGCGGAACTCTTGCCCCGGGAGCATGCCATCGGCGAGATCGTCGAAGACCGGATCGCGCTCGTGATCAACACCCCGACGCGCGGCAAAATCCCGGACCGCTTCGGCTTTCTGCTCCGGCGCACCTCGATCGAATACGACGTTCCGTGCATCACATCGCTCGACACGGTCAACGCGGCGTTGCAGGTGCTTGACCGCTTCGTCGCGCCGGGCGCGCCGTCCGTCTGCGCGCTCGACGAGTATTCGGGCCGGATCCGGCGGCCGCAGGCTCAGGGCTGACGTTCGGACGACGATCCGATCGGATACAGGGACGCCGTTTCCGGAGGGGGAACGGCGTCCCTGTCGTATAATGATTTTTTCGGACAACTTCATTCTCTCTTCCCGGAGGCGTTCCCATGCGATACGAAACCGAACGGCTCGTCCTGCGCTCCCTGTCCGGGAGAGACGCGCCGCTGCTGCTGGACTATCTTGTGCGGAACCGCGACTTTCTGTCGGAATGGGAGCCCCTCCGGGACGAGGCGTATTATACGCTCCCGTCGGCGCGGGAACTCATCCGGACCGAGCACGCGGACCATCGCCGTCACAGCGCGATGAAGCTGCATCTCTCCAAAAGGGGCGAAAAGCGGATCATCGGGTACATCGGGCTCTCGAACATCGTCCGGGGGGCGTTCCTTTCGTGTTTCGCGGGATGTCGTCTGGACAGGGATGAGATCAACAGGGGGTACATGACGGAAGCCATGCGGGAGGTCATCCGAATCGCCTTCGACGGGATGGGCCTCCACCGGATCGAGGCCAACATCATCCCGAGGAACGTCCGCTCCCGGAGGGTCGTGGAGAAACTCGGCTTCACGCTTGAGGGCATGAGCCGAAAGTACCTCCGGATCAACGGCGTCTGGGAGGACCATCTGCACTACGCGCTGCTGAACGAGAAGATCTAGTCGGCCGCCTGTTTTTCCTCCGTTGACAGGAGGACATCGACGACGCGCGCCGCGAGATCGGGGTCGAAGCGGATTCCCGCCCCCTCGCGCAGTTCGCGGACCACGTCGTCGCGATGATCCCGCTCCGACAGGAGCGTCGTGATCGTCCGCAGAAAGGCGCTCCGCCCCGATCCCTTCCGACGCAGCTTGTCGCGGTACATGCGGTCGTCGGCGACGCGGAACGCCGTCCGCATGGGCGTTCCGGAGTCCGCCGAAATCGCCCATCCCAACGAAAGCCGCGGGACCAAAGCGCTTCCGGACGCGGCGTTCTCCTCGCGTTCGCACAGGGCGGCCCCGATGCGCCCGACGACCTCTTCCATCAACGCTTCGTCCGCGCCGGGCAGCAGGATCGTGAACTCGTCCCCGCCGATCCGGGCGACCATATCCGATTTCCGCACGACCTCCTCAAGAACGCGCGCCGTCTCCACGAGAAGCGCGTCGCCCTTTTCGTGCCCCAGCGTGTCGTTGACGAGCTTGAGTCCGTCGAGGTCGGTCACGAGGATCCCGACGGCCCCGTCGCGGCGGTGATCGAGACGGTCAAGCTCCTCCTCGAAATACGTCCGGTTGTAGAGGCCCGTCATCGCGTCGTGGAAGCCCAGGAAACGAAGCTGTTCTTCGGCCCCCTGCCGTTCCGTGACGTCGCGGATCGCGGCGATATGCACCCGACGGCCCCTCCACTCGAAGTGCGACGCGCGGATCTCGACGGGAAAGACCGTCCCGTTCTTCTTCCTGTGCCAGCGGATGGGGATCGTCGTCACGCCGGTCCGCGTCGCCTGCGTCGTCTTCTCAGGCTCGGCCGAGAGATCCGTATTCCGGAAGCTTCGAAGTTCCTCCCGCGAAAAGCCGTACAGCGCCGCGGCCGCGTTATTGACTTCAAGGATCTGCCCGTCGTCTTCCGCTATCAGAAAAATCGCGTCCGACTCCATCTCGAAAAGCTGCCGGTAGCGGTCCTCGCTCTCCTTCAGTTCCTCGGCCCGCGCCTGGGTCATTTCCATCTGCTCCTGAAGCGCCACGGTCCGCGTCCGGACCATCCTCCGGAGCGCGCCGATCATGACGAGCAGGAACAGCGAGACGATTCCCGCCGCGACCAGCGTGATCTGGAGATACCGTATCACCCCGGGACCGGAGATCGTTTTCCCCAGCCATCGCCGGTCGATCTCGCGGTACTCGGAGGCGGTGATGGCGCCGAAGCCCTTCTCCAAAAGTCGGAGCGTCGCGACGTCCCCCTTGCGTACGG
This sequence comes from uncultured Synergistaceae bacterium, assembly GCA_964451935.1. Classification (GTDB taxonomy): domain Bacteria; phylum Synergistota; class Synergistia; order Synergistales; family Aminobacteriaceae; genus CALFXN01. The sequence goes on from CAYVKE010000049.1 coordinate 7,488, forward strand.
CGCGATGAAATTGTCCGCCGTACAGGGGCTCCGTCCGGCGGAATTCCTCGCTGATGCCGAACCGGTAGAGGAAGTAGTGCGCCGGAGGCTGATCGACGACGAAAACCGCGACGTCGCGGGAACGCGCGGCTTCGATGATCTTCTCGTAGCTGTCGAATTCCACGATGTCGGTCACGCCGCGGTTGCGCAGGAACCAGACGGCGTTATCCCCCTTCTTCGCCGCGACCCGGAAGCCGTGAAGCGACTCGGCGTCGCGGATCCCGGAGAGGTCGGAGCGGAAGAAGATGGGGACGTCGATCGGGGCGTACGGTTCGGAAAAATCGAAGACCTTCTCGCGATCCTCGTTCCGGAAGATCGTGTCGATGACGTCGAAATCGCCGGAGGCCATGCGGGCGAGCGCCTCGCCCCAGTCCATTCCGAAAAGTTCGACACTCAGTCCGTTGCGCTCTCCGAAAAGACGCCACTGGTCCACGAGGATCCCCTGCAATGCGCCGCGCGCATCGCGGAAGATGTAGGGAGGGTAGTTGTCGTCGAGGACGACTTTCAGAAGCTGCGCGGCCGGCGGGGACGCCGCGGCGGAATTCGTGAAAAACAGCGTGAAGCAGAAGGCGAGAACGACGAAGAGACCTCCCCCGGCGTGAACCAAGTGAACTTCTTTCCGAAGCGGAGAGCGGGAACAGTGCGGCACGAGGGCATTCCTCCCGTTGCTTCTTCGGGAACGGGCGCTTCCCCTTCCGTTTGCGGAGGCCCTTCCCGCCGGTCGACTCGTCGTTCCTCCGGCGTTTCGCGGATAGTGTAATACGAAAATCCTTCTTCCGAAAGCCTTGGAGGGAAACGATTTCCGTCGCAGTCGCGCGATTCGGCTTCCGGAGAAGCGGCGAGGCTCTCTCCGACCGGGACGGACCCTTCGCCGAAGCGCGGGGAATACACGCACCGGCGTGCGACACGGCGTCCGGTTTCGTCCGAGACCTCCGCGTCGTCTCATCACATTCATTTTTCCGTATTTCCAGTCTCATCTGCCAAAACAAAACATTGACATTTTTTTGTCATAGTGTTATTTAAGAATAGAGTGAAAGAGAAGATCCCCGAGAGTTGTTTCCGAAACCCCAGTAAACATTCGTCCGGTTTCAGAGAGTCGGTTTCTTTTCGTTATTAATATTGTGACAGTCTCCGCTCTGTGCCATCCTCTCAGGAGCGCACCCCGGGGAATGGATCACGGCGTTTCCGTCCGAATCCGAACGACACAGGCATTCCGGCCCGCGCCGGAGATGCTGTTGTTGTTGTGCGCCGTCATGCGGACGGCGTCGATCACATTCAAGGGGGGGGAACGGCAGTTGAATATCGTCATTCCGATAAAGCAGGTTCCCGAGACGAGCAACGTCAAGATGGACGAGAAGACGGGAACCATGGTGCGGGAGGGGGTCGAAAGCATCATCAATCCTCTCGACCTCTACGCAATCGAGGCCGGCATCCAGTTGAAGGACCGGTTCGGCGGCGCGGTGACGGTCATATCGATGGGGCCGCCGAACGCGGAAAAGGCGATCAAGGAAGCCATCGCGATGGGCTGCGACGGGGGAGTTCTCGTCTCCGGACGCGAGTTCGCGGGGTCCGATACGTGGGCGACCGCTTACGCGCTCTCGGAGTCGGTCAAAAAACTCGGCGCGTTCGACCTCATCCTCTGCGGCGAGCGCGCGACCGACGGCGACACGGGACAGGTCGGCCCTGGGATCGCGTCGTTTCTGGACATCTCCCTGGCCACGTACGTGAGCCGGATCGTGGAAACCAACGAAACGGAGATCGTCGTCGAGCGTCTCATCGAGGACGGCTACGAGACCCTCGCGATGCGGCTCCCCGCGCTGGTCACCGTCGTCAAGGAAATCAGCTACCCAAGGCTCCCGACGCTGCGCGGCAAGCAGAAGGCCCGAAAGACGGCCGTTCCGGTCTGGGCGGCGTCGGAAATCGGGATCGACGCGGCGAACCTGGGTCTCAACGGCTCCCCGACGCGCGTCGTCAGGATCGAAATGCCGAAGGTCACCCGGGGCGGAAAGATCGTTCCCGCGCCGGACGAGGAGAGCGCCGTCCGCGCCGTGGACGGACTCGTCGATTTCCTGAAAAGCAAGGACTTCATCTAGGCCGCCCGGGGAGGACAATCACATGACCTATGCAGGCGTATGGACCATCGCGGAAGCACGGGACGGAGCGCTCCGGCAGGTTTCCTTCGAACTTCTGACCAGGGGGCGCAAACTGGCCGACAAGCGCGACACGACGCTCTCTTCGGTCGTCCTCGCAAACGGAATCAGCGACGAGACCGTACGGGAACTCATCAAGCGAGGCGCGGACCGCGTCTACGTCGTCGACGATCCCGCGCTCGCGCATTTCACGGCCGAGACGTTCAGCAACGTCCTCGTGAAGCTCATCGATACGTACAAGCCCGAGATCATCATCGCGGCCGCGACCACGTCGGGCCGGACCCTCATGCCGCACGTCTCCATGCGGACGCACGCCGGTCTCACGGCCGACTGCACCGACCTCGACATCGAGGACGGAACGGGCAATCTTCTCCAGACGCGACCGGCCATCGGCGGCAACATCCTGGCGACGATCAAGACGCCCGAATTCCGCCCGCAGATGTCCACCGTCCGTCCGCGATCCACGAAGCCGGCGCCGGCCGATCCGTCGCGGACGGGAGAGATCGTTCGGCTGCCGTTCGATCCGGCCCTTCGCGACGACCGCGTGCGGCGGATCGATTTCAAGGCGAACGAGGGCGAAGATGTCGACATCCAGGCCGCCGACGTCGTCGTCTCCGGAGGCAAGGGACTCAAGAAGGCCGAGAACTTCGCGCTGATCCGGGAACTCGCGGAAAAGCTCGGCGGCGCCATCGGGGCGTCGCGCGACGCCGTCGACCGGGCGTGGATCGGGTACCCGCACCAGGTGGGGCTCAGCGGCAAGACCGTGACGCCCAAGCTCTACGTCGCGGCCGGGATCTCCGGCGCAATCCAGCACCTCGCGGGAATGAAGACGGCCGAAACGATCGTTGCGATCAACAGCGATCCCGACGCCCAGATCTTCCGGGTCGCCGATTACGGCATCGTCGGTGATCTCTTCGAGATTCTGCCGCTCCTGAACGAACGTCTCTCCAGGGAGGTCGGTTCCAAATGAACTACAACAAGGTGACACCCGAAATCGTCGAACGGCTCGCCGCGATCGTCGGCGCGCGCCACGTCGTCACGAGCGAGGAGAAGATGGAGTCGTTCTCCCACGACGAGACGCCCGTCGAACAGTACGCGCACATGCCGGAAGTCGTCGTCGCCCCGCGAACCGCGCAGGAGATCGCGGAGATCATGAAGCTCGCGAACGCGGAACTCATCCCGGTCACCCCGTACGGGGCCGGGAGCGGCCTGTCGGGGGGCGCGATTCCCGTCTTCGGCGGCATCGTCATCTCCAACGAACGCATGAACAAGATCCTCGAAATCGACTACGACAACATGATGGTCGTCGTCGAACCCGGCGTCGTCACGAACGACATCAACGCCCCGATCGCCGAGCACGGCCTGTTCTACGCGGGCTACCCGATGAGCGTGGAGACGTGCTTCGTCGGCGGCAACGTCGCGGAAAACGCGGGCGGCGGCAAGGCCGTGAAGTACGGCGTCACGGGCCGCTACGTCATGGGAATGGAACTCGTCACGCCGACGGGCGAGATCGTCCAGCTCGGCGGCAAGCTCGTCAAGGACGTCACGGGATACGACATCAAGCAGCTCATCGTCGGCTCTGAGGGGACGCTCGGCTTCGTCACGAAGGTCATCCTCAAGCTCTCACCGCTGCCGAAGTTCAAGGTCGATCTGCTCGTCCTCTTCAGGGACCCGAAGTCGGCGATCAACATGGTGCCCGTCATCATGTCGAAAGGCGGCATCATCCCGACGTCGATCGAGTTCATGGACAAGCTCTCCTGCCAAACGTCGTGCGAATACCTCAACGAACACCTTCCGTACCACGAGGCGGGCGCCATGCTCCTCATCGAGGTGGACGGCACGCGGCAGGACGCCGTCTCCGAGGACGCCGAGACGATCGGCGAACTCTGCCTCGAAAACGACGCCATCGAAGTGTACGTCGCGGACAACTACACGACGCAGGAACGCTGCTGGAGCGTCCGGCGCAACATCGCCGAAGCGTTCAAGGTCGTCAGTCCGCATCAGAGCCTCGAGGACATCGTCGTCCCGATCGCCGCGATTCCGGCGTTCATCCCCGAGGTCGAAAAGATCGCCGAAAAGTACGACATCCTGATCCCCTCCTACGGCCACGCGGGCGACGGCAACCTCCACTCCACGCTCGTCAAGAACCCGAAGCACAGCATGGAGCAGTGGTTCGACATCGAGAAGAAGGCCGTCGTCGAACTCTACGAGGTCGTGAAGAAACTCGGCGGAACGATCAGCGGCGAGCACGGCATCGGCTGCAAGCGCAAGCCCTTCATGAACATCGTGGCGGGTCCGCAGGAGCTTGAGCTGATGCGGCGCATCAAGAGGGCGTTCGACCCGAACAACATCATGAACCCCGGCAAGATCTTCGACATGGAGTAGCACGGGAGAGGAGACGACGATATGGCGCGGATCAGCCTGCCCTACGGCAAGGGGCGCCTGACGGCGGACATTCCCGACGATCGGCTCGCGGGGGTGCTCATCTCCAGGGCGCACGAATACAGGCCGGACAAGAGCGAAGAGGGACTCGTGCTCGCAGCGCTCGAACATCCGGTCGATTCCCCGCGGCTGCGCGATCTCGCCCGGGGACGGAAGAACATCGTCATCATCTCGAGCGACCACACGCGTCCGGTCCCGAGCCGCGTCACGATGCCCCCGCTCCTCGCGGAGATCCGCGCGGGCGCGCCGGACGCGGACGTCGCGATCCTCGTCGCGACGGGCGGCCACCGTGCGTCGACGCGGGAGGAACTCGTCGCGAAATACGGCGAGGACATCGTCGAGACGACGCGGATCGTCATTCATGACAGCCGCGACGAAAGCGCCCACGTGCGCATCGGAACGCTGCCTTCGGGCGGCTCCCTCGAACTCAACAAAACCGCGTGGAAGGCGGATCTTCTCGTCGCCGAAGGATTCATCGAACCGCATTTCTTCGCCGGGTTCTCGGGGGGACGCAAGAGCGTCCTCCCGGGGATCGTGAGCTACCCCACCGTCATGGCGAACCACTGCTCCGAATTCATCGCGAGCGACCGCGCCCGGACGGGAATCCTCGACGGCAATCCGCTTCACGTCGACATGCTCTACGCGGCCGAAAAGGCGCGTCTCGCGTTCATCCTCAACGTCGTCATCGACGCGGACAAACACGTCATCGCGGCGTTCGCGGGACACAGGGAGCGCGCGCACGAGGCAGGATGCGCATTCGTGTCCGACCTCGCGGGCGTCGACGCGCGCCCGGCCGACATCGTCATCACGAGCAACGGGGGGTACCCGCTCGACCAGAACATCTACCAGTCCGTCAAGGGCATGACGGCCGCCGAGGCTTCGTGCAAACCGGGCGGGGTCATCATCATCGCCTCGGAATGCAGCGACGGCCACGGGGGCGAGAGCTTCTACCGCGCGTTCGCCGAGGAGCCTTCGGTTCAAAGGATCATGGACGGAATCCTCGCGCGCGGCCGGGACGAGACCATCCCCGACCAGTGGGAGATCCAGGTTCTCGCGCGGATCCTCCTGAAATACACCGTCATCATGGTCACCGGCGTCCCTCGCGAGATCGTGGAGAACATGTCCATGAAGTGGGCGTGCGACATGGAAACGGCGGTTTCGATGGCGAAGGCAATAACGGGAGGTGAGCATTCGACCTTTACCGTGATTCCCGACGGCATCGCCGTCATCGTCCGGCAATAGCGCCACGTCGCATTCAGGCGTCACATTTCACGTCACGGCATCGTTCCTTTTTATGAATTGTTCCCGGAACCGCAAAAAATGTGGTCCATCAATGAACACATAAAGGGAGGATTGACGAAATGTACGCTTTTCTGGCCTTTCTGCCCATTCTCGTCGCTATCGTTCTGATGGTCAGCTTCAACTGGCCCGCGAAAAAGGCGCTCCCGGTCTCCTGGCTCCTGACGGTCATCGTCGCCCTGTTCGCGTGGAAGATGAGCTTCCTGCACGTCGCGGCCTTCACGGTCTTCGGCGCGCTGAGCGCGTTCGACGTTCTCGTCATCATCTTCGGCGCCATCCTGATCCTGAACACGCTGACGATCTCCGGCGCCATGACGACGATCAACAACGGCTTCAGCGACATCACGCACGACCGCCGCGTCCAGGCGATCATCATCGGCTGGATGTTCGGCGCCTTCATCGAGGGCGCGGCCGGATTCGGAACTCCCGCAGCCCTGGCCGGTCCGCTGCTCGTCGGGCTCGGATTTCCGCCGCTCGCGGCGGCCATCGTCGCGCTGATCTTCAACAGCACGCCGGTCTCCTTCGGCGCGGTCGGAACGCCCATCGCGGGCGCGATGTCCACGCTCGCGAGCGACCTTCAGGCGGTCAGCGCCAACCCGGAAATCTTCCGGCTCACGCTCACGAACTGGGTCGCGATGTTCCACGGCATGTGCGGAATCTTCCTCCCGGTGCTCGCCATGTGCCTTCTCACCTGGTTCTTCGGCGAGAAAAAGTCCATCAAGGGAGGCCTCGAAGTGACGCCGTTCGCGATCTTCTCGGGCCTCGCCTTCGTCGTTCCCTATGTCCTCATCGCGCACCTGTTCGGTCCCGAACTCCCCTCTCTCGCCGGCGCGTTCATCGGCCTCGGAATCGTCGTCACCGCGGCGAAGAAGGGCTTCCTGATGCCGAAGACCACGTGGGACTTCCCCGACAAGTCGAAGTGGCCCGCTTCGTGGAAGTCGACGAGCGAAACAGGCGACATCGGCGAGGCGAAGATGTCGCTTCTCAAGGCGTGGACGCCCTATATCCTGATCGCGATCATTCTTGTCATCACGCGGGTTCCGGCGCTCGGGCTCAAGGGGCTCCTCTCCGCCCAGAAGATCATGATCCCGAACATCCTCGGCGTCGAGAAGCTGACCTACGGATTCGCCTGGGCGTACCTTCCGGGGACGATCCCGTTCATCCTGATCGCGCTCGTCACGCACGTCCTTCACGACATGAGCCTCTCCCAGGTCAAGCAGGCGTGGTGCAGGACGTTCAAACAGATCACCGGGGCGGCGATCGCCCTCGTGGCGGGCGTCGCGATGGTCCAGATCATGCTCAAGTCCGGCTCTAACGGAGCGGGGCTCGACAGCATGCTGACGACGATGGCGAAGGCGATCGCGAGCGGAACCGGGGCGCTCTACGTCTGGTTCGCACCGTTCGTAGGGATCCTCGGGGCCTTCATGTCCGGCTCGAACACGGTCTCGAACATCCTCTTCTCGTCGCTCCAGTTCAACACGGCGCACATCCTCGGGATGCCCGAGATCCTCATCGTCACGCTCCAGGTCGTCGGCGGCGCGATCGGAAACATGATCTGCGTCAACAACGTCGTCGCGGTCTGCGCGACGGTCGGATGCGCGGACGCGGAGGGGATCATCATCCGCCGGAACTCGATCCCGTGCTTCATCTACGCGATCATCGTCGCGGCGGTCATGGCGTATCTCATCTCGAACGGCTTCAACCCGCTCCCGCTGAAGGTTTAGGGAACGGGAACCCGCACAACGCGAAGCGACGCAAACAGCGACACCCCCGGTCGGAGGAACGAAGCGGGCTTCCCGGAATTCCCGGGAAGCCCGCTTTTCGTCCTGTGCGCCCGCTGTGAACGGGAAAGCTTCAGGGCGCCGGAGGCGCGAAGATGTTCCGTCCTTCGACGACGATGTCGCAGACCGAATAGGCCAGCATGACGAGCGACGCTGCTGGCATGCACGAATACAGCAGCGACTTGGGAATCTGAAAGACCGTCGTCAGCTCCGTCGCCGTGAGCGTCAGCCGCAGCGAGTACCAGAAGAAGACCGCCTGGAAGGCCGTGCTGAGCGCCGCGATCAGAAGGCGGTACCAGCCGCGGGAACGCTCGCCCGGGAGGCGCGGCGAAATCCAGTCGCCGACGCAGAAGTGCCCCTTCTCGGCCCAGAGAAGCGCCGCGCCGTAAAAGACGAGGCCCGCGAAGCACATCTCGACGATCTCGTCGAACCAGTGCATCGACACGAGCGGAAGCAGATGCTGGAGGAGCGCCGCGGCGCCCGCGAACCCCCTGTCCGACAGGGTGATGCTCAGATCGTTCGTGAGTCGGAGCAGGACGTTGGCGATGAGAAGCGCCGACAACACGAAAAAGAGAACGATCGCCGCACATCGCAACACGGCGCGAACGCCGCGGTCGAGCGTCGGGAAGAACCGGTCCACGCTACATCCCCCCCATCACGAGCCGGGGCAGGAAGAGCGCAATGTCCGGCACGAAGGCGATGACGACGGTCAGCACGAAAATCACGACGATATACGGAATGATCGCCCGCGACAGCGGCCAGACACCGACCTTCGCGAAGCTGTCCACCGCGAAGAGGCACATGCCCACCGGGGGCGTCAGGTTGCCGATCATGATCAGAAGCGTCATCACGACGCCGAAGTTCACGAGGTCGATCTGGAACATCTTCGCCATCGGAATGAAGATCGGCAGCGTGATCAGGAAGATCGCGTTCCCCTCGAGGAAGCACCCGAGGATCAGGACGATGCCGATGACGATCAGGATGACGTGGGTCTGCGACGCGCCGTATTGTACGAGCCCCGCGATGATGCTGTCCGGGATCTTCTGGTGGATCACGAGCCAGCCGAAGAAATTCGCGGCCGCGATGATGAAGAGAAGGCTCACGGACTGACCGATGGAACGATGCAGGATTTCCGGAAGGTCCCGGAGCTTCAGATCCCGGTAGAGAAAACCGAGCAGCATCGCGTAGGCGCAGACGACGACCGAGGCTTCGGTCGGCGTGAAAAAGCCGCTCATGATACCGCCGATGATGATGACCGGAGCCATCAGCGCCCAGAAGGCGCCCTTGAAACTCTCCCAGACCTCCCTGCGCGGAGCGGGGTGCGGGGAGCAGGGGTAGTGCTTCCGCTTCGCGATGATCGCGAGGGCCGCCATCATTCCGAATCCCATGAGAAGGCCGGGGATGAAGCCGGCCATGAAGAGCCTCGCGACGGACACGCCCGTGATCGCGCCGTAGAGCACGAACGGGATGCTCGGCGGAATGACCGGCCCGATGACCGATGACGCCGCGACGAGCGACGCGGAGACGACCGGATCGTATCCGTCGTCGGTCATCGCCTTGTGCTCGATCTGCCCGAGCCCTGCCGCATCGGCGACCGCGGAGCCGGACATCCCCGAGAAGATGATGCTCGCGACGATGTTCACCTGTCCGAGTCCTCCCGGGATGTGGCCGACGATCGCGCTCGCGAAACGGAAGATTCGCGTCGTGATGCCTCCGACGTTCATAAGGTTTCCCGCGAGGATGAAGAACGGGATCGCGAGCAGCGTGAACCCAGTCGTCCCGAAGTACATCCGGTGCGGCAGCATCGCTAGGAAATTCCCCTGTCCGAGCCCCGCGAAGAAGAAGACGGACGTCAGCCCGATCGCGACCACGACCGGGACGTTGATCATCAGAAAGAAGATGAGAACCGCAAAGATCGAAAAGGTCAGCATGGCGGAACCTCCATTTCACGCATCGGCGCGCGATGAAAAGGCCAGGCGTCCGGAAAACACGCCTGGCCTCGCACCAAAGACGGGGGAAAGCCCTACTTTTTCGCTTCCGTGGCCTTCGCCATCTCCATCCACTTGTTGAAGTTCTCTTCGCCGATGTTCTTCTTGATCTTCTCGTACGCGGGGCCCATCTTCGCCTGGAAGAGCGAGAGGTCCGGCGTGTCGATTTTGACTCCCTTCGACTTCATGTCCTCGATCTGCTTCTTCTCCTGGTTGCGGACCATCTCGCGCATCACGAGGCGGGCCTTGTCCGATTCCTCGATGATGATCTTCTGCTGCTCCTTCGTCAGTTTGTCGAAGACCTTCTTGTTGACCACGTGGGTCATGGAGCTGTAGAGGTAGTTGACGATGGAGATGTACTTCTGCGACTCATAGAGCTTCAGGTCGTAGATGACGCCGATCGGGTTTTCCTGCCCGTCGACGACGCCCTGACGCATCGCCATGACCAGTTCGCCGAACGCGATGGTCTGCACGTTGCCGCCCAGGGCCTCGATGGCCGCCTGATAGGCCATCGCCGGCGGCGTGCGGATCTTCAGTCCCTTGACATCGTCGGGATTGAGAATTGGGTGCTTCGAGTTCGTGATCTGGCGGAAGCCCCACTCCCAGCTGTTGATGTACACGAGTCCGATCTTTTCGAGTTCGGGGGCGGCCCATGCCTTGAACGGGCCGTCGAGGATCCTGTCCGCGTGCTCGTACCCCTGCATCGAGAACGGGATGCTGACCGAGTCGAACAGTTTGACGTGTTTGGCCAGCTGATCCTGCCCGGAAAGGCTCATGTCGATGACGCCCATGATGACCTGTTCCAGCACCTCGGGGGGACTGCCCAGCGCATTGTTCGGGAACACCGTGATCTTGACCTCTCCGTTGGTCCGCTTCTCGACGTTCTCCGCAAACTGCTTCGCGGCCGCCGTCGCCGGGTGGTTCTCGGGACCGAAATGCCCCAGCTTCAGCTCGACCGCGGCGTACGCGGCGGAAAACGCGAAGGAGCAAACCAGCGCCAACGCCGCGAGCACTACAATCGCTTTCTTCAACAAAACCCCTCCTTTATATAGGGAAATCCATCGGCCGGACGATCCGGTCGATGTGGAACGAAGCCATTGTCGGCGCGATATTCGGACGCAGAGGCCTATAGAGTGAAACTCTTCTTCACGCTATGGAACGCACGACATTATTGTCGATAGTACGATCTCGTTTGTCAAGCTCGAAAACAATAAAAGGCAGAAAAAATACGCAATTGGATGTTCGTGGACGCGTTGATGCGAATGAGCGATCCCGGGAAAAGGATTGCGATGAAGAGCATTATATTGCAGATTTTATATAGTTTAATACCATATACGATGGCAATTGAATAAAAAAGCAACAATATTTCAGGCATCGGAGGGAGTGTGAAAAACAACGGCGCACCGGGAGTCCGGATCTCCGGCCCCCGATACGCCGCGAACGAATCGCACCCCCGCTTCAGGACTTCAGGACCCCGCCTCGTCCCGCTTCGTCTCGACGCGATCCAGAAAATCCGCAAGAACGCACAGGAAGCGGTCGGTCTCCTCGACGTGCGGCATGTGCGCGCTGTTTTCGAACAACACCCATTCCGATCCGGGGATCCCCCGATGGACCGTCTCCGCTATCGCGGGCGTGGCTTCGTCGTACCGACCGGAAAGAATGAGCGTCGGGACGCGTATTTCGCCGAGCCTGGAGGTGATGTCCCAGTCCCGGATCACGCCGGTTACATGAAATTCGCTCGGGCCGTTCATGACGGCGTAGACCTCGGGATCGCGCGAAAGCTTCTCGTACGTCCTGGCGACGCAATCGGGCAACGGGGCCAGCCTGCACAGGTGGCGGTCGTAGTAGACCTGAATCGCCCCCTGATACTCCGGGTCATCGGTCGTCCCCGCGGCCTCGTGGCGCAGCAGCGTTTCCTGAACGTCCGGCGGCAGTTCGGCGCGCAGCCGGTTCGCCTCGGCGACCCACTGGCGCATGCTCGCCGGGGAGTCCGCGACGATCAGACTTTCCAGTCCCTTGGGTTGCGTCAGCGCGTACTCCATGCCGAGCATGCCGCCCCACGACTGACCGAGAATATGGACGCGGTCGAGCCCGAGCGCGATGCGGACGGCTCCGAGTTCTTCGACGAAGAGCGGAACGGTCCACAGGGCGGGATCCTTCGGGTGGTCGGAGTTCCCACATCCGAGCTGATCGTAGAAAATCACGCGGCGTCCGCCGGACGCCATCGCCTCCAGCGGTTCGAGGTAGTCGTGCGGGGCGCCCGGGCCGCCGTGCACGCACAGGAGGGGAAACTTCCCCGGAAGGTCCGTTTCTCCGACGATTCGATACCAGATCGAATACCCGCGAACTGCAAAAGTCCCCTCGGTGCTGATCATTGCGACTCCTCCTTTTTGGTCCGCGCGTCGCACGATCGCCGTCCCGGAAGACGGACGACCCCGTCGCGGCGCTACGGGAAGAGTGTACCAAAAAACGACGCGATCAAAAACGCAAGACAGGTGTGTTCGGATAGCCGACGAAGCATACGCCCGGGCTGTATTTGTTCTTTATAAAATTTTACACTACTTTTACTTGACATAGTCAGGAACGCATGTCAATATATGTCCCCGTGAATGAACAAATATAGACCGCTCATAAAGTGCGTATATTCAATTTAGAAAAAAATTGCACGGTTATAGGAAAAGAAAGGAGGCAACGCTCGTCGCAACATACTCGAAAGATGCCAAATATATATTCAAAAAATACAAAACAACATTATGAGGAGGTTCCAACCGTTATGAAAAAGGCTTTTGTCGTTGTCGCCGCGATCGCTCTTGCCGTCCTCTCTTCCGTCGCCGCTTTCGCCGGAACGTACGCCCTCGAAAAGACGAATGTTCAGTTCGATCTTCCCGACACCTGGAAACAGGGAAACTCCAACATCGGGACATCGTTCACGTCCCCCAAGGGCGACATGGTCATCTTCTTCGGCGAAGTCGACGGCAAGAACGGCATCGAGACCGCGCTCGAAGCGGTCGACAAGATCGTCGAGCAGGTCATGACCGATGTCGAGATGGGCGACGAGACCGAGACGCAGATCAACGGGATTCAGGTCGTGGAAATGGAAGGCAAGGGCAAGTCGAACGGCGCGGATGTTTTCGTCAACGTCTCCTTTCTGAATGCGGGCGGAAGCAATATCGGCTTCGTCACATCCATCGGCGAGAAGGCCGCGGTCGAGAGCAACGGCAAGGACCTCGAAGCCCTCGTAAAGTCGTTCAAGATCATAAAGTAGTCTTTTCGAACGGAAACGCTATAAAGAGCGCACCTGCCGCGAAACCGGCAGGCGCGCTCTTTTTTCGCCGGGACGCCCCGGCGTCTTTCGTTCCGGGCCGGACGCGAAAGGGTTCAACGCTTTTCGACGGCGACCAGCCCCCGCCGCTCGCCGTCCCGTTCGAGCCGGAAGAAACCGACGAGCTTCTGAAGCTCCGCGGACAGCCCCGCAAGATCCACGGACCCTTTCGCC
>CAYVKE010000049.1:20758-20992 GCA_964451935.1 uncultured Synergistaceae bacterium
GCACCGCCGTCGCGATCTCCTCGCTCGACGCCGCCTGTTCTTCCGATACCGCCGCAAGGTCCTGCGTCGCCGCCGAAATCGCCGATAACGCCTCCATCATCCGGCGGATCGTCTCCTGCGTCTCGCGCGCCAGTCCGCTCGATTCCCGCGAGTCCTTCGCGTTGTTTTCCGACGCCGCGACGACCTTGTCCAGGTCTTTCGTGATGATCCCCGCAAGGTCCGCGATCTTCTTCG
>CAYVKE010000050.1:0-20583 GCA_964451935.1 uncultured Synergistaceae bacterium
CCCCGACCGTGACGGTGACGCCGACGCAGGGAAGCACGGGCAGCGGCGGCGGGTGTTCGATCCCCGCAAGCGGTTCCGCAGTCATCGCTGCGATCCTGCTCCTCGCGCCCGTGGTCCTGATGCGGCGGCGATAGTCCCGTATGTGATGCCGACGCCGGAAGCCGCCTGTTTCCTGCGTCGCCCGGGAATAAAAAGGAAGCGTCCGGTCGGGTTCCTTCCGGCCGGACGCTTCCTTTTTTTCGGACAAGCCGTCATATATCGGCTCCCGATACGCGCGAAACGCCACAAATACGCCGCCGCGCCCGTCCGGGCGCATCCGAATTCCTTTCCGCCGTAATAAAGCCGATTTTTCAGGGTTGACGCGCATCTTTTCAGGGAGTACATTTCTCTCAGGATTTAATGGTCGACCGGTCGACCAAAAGCAGGGAAGAGGGAAGAAGCACATGCCGCATGAAAACGGTCATCTTTCCGGCGTCAGGGATAATCTGAAGGATATCGTAATCGCCTACATCCGCGAACGGATTTTCGAGCAACGGACCTTGCGGTGCGGCGAACAGGTCAACGAGAGGGAGCTTTCCCGGACGTTGGGCCTGAGCCGTGCGCCGATCCGCGAGGCGCTCAAGGAACTCGAGGAACAGGGGCTGATCGTTTCCGTCAGATACAAGGGATGGTTCGTGGCGGACTTCCGGGAGGAGGACATCCTGGAGATCAACCGGCTCCGAACGCTTCTGGAGCACAACATTCTCGAAGCCGTTATCGCCGCCGGAGGGCCGAACGACGAGGAGCTGCGCCTCGCCGCGTCGATTAATGCGGAGCTTGAGAAAATCGTCGAGAGCCGGGATCTTGACGAGAGGAAGATGTTCGAGTTCGTCGAGAAGGAAATGGTCTTTCACGAATATCTCTGCTCCCTCGCGAAGGGCGACTGCTTCTGGACGAAGAAAATCCTCCGGAATTTTTCGTACCAGATACGGTGCTATCTCGACAGGCGGCTCTATCTGAAAAGCCGGATGGAACGCAGCGTCGCGTCCCACACCCTGCTTCTCGAGTCCCTGAAGAAACGGGACGTCGCGGTATTGCGCGAGTACCTCTTCCGGAGAATGGAAAATTCGTCGCGCTTTCTCCAGAAAACGGAGGAAGAGAAATCGGCGATGCGCCCGGATAACGGCGCCGAAACGTAACGCTCCGCGCGTCCCGAAGGACGGCGTGCGACTGAGGTTCATCGCAATACGCCCGGACGGCCCCGTGCGGCGTCGCATGAAGAGGGCCGACGAACGAAGGAGGGGTGCTTGTGTTCCGCTATATGATCCGAAGGATCCTGTTTCTCATCCCCGTCATCCTGAGCGTCATGATCATCATCTTCACGATCCTGTATTTCACTCCCGGAGATCCGGCGCAGGTCGCGCTCGGGCAGGAGGCGACGCCGGAGACCATCGCGGCCTTTCACGCGAAGCACGGCCTCGATATGCCCTTCCCGGCGCAGTTGGGGCGGTATCTCTACAAGGCGGTCTTCGAGGGCGACCTCGGGTATTCCTACGTCATGAAGAGCCCGGTCTCGATGGAGCTGGCGACGCGCGTCCCGGTGACCATCAGGCTCGCGTTCTGGGCCGTCGTCTTCAGCACGCTGATCGGCATTCCGCTCGGCGTCATCTGCGCGATCCGGCAATATTCGCTGCTGGACAGCCTGACGACGCTCGTGACGCTTCTGGGCGTCTCGATGCCGACGTTCTGGACTGGCATCCTGCTGATCATCGCGTTTTCCGTGCATCTCGGCTGGTTGCCCTCGATGGGCTTCGAGACCGTCGGCGAGATGGTCCTTCCCATCGTGACGCTGTCCGGCGCGACGGTGGCGGTCATCGCGCGGACGACGAGGGCGAGCATGCTTGAGGTCATCGGTTCCGACTACATCCGCACCGCGCGCGCCAAGGGGCAGCGGGAGAGCGTCGTGATCCTGCGCCACGCGCTGCCGAACGCCATGATCCCGATTCTCACGATCATCAGCATGCAGTTCGGAATGCTCCTCGGCGGCTCGATCGTCACGGAGGCGATCTTCTCGATCTCCGGCGTCGGACGGCTGATGCTCGAGGCCATCAACATGCGCGACTATCCCATCATCCAGGGCGGAACGCTCTTCATTTCCGTCGCGTTCTGCCTCATCAACCTGGCGGTCGATATCCTGTACGCGTTCATCGACCCCCGGATCCACGTGAAGTAGGGGGAGGGAGCGGAAATGCCCGCCAACAATTCGATGCTGAAATACACGCTGATCCGGCTGCGGCGAAACTACCTGGCCGTTCTCGGGTTCATCGTCCTGTTCGTTCTGATCGGCTCCGCGATCTTCGCGGAGCGGATTTCCCCGTTCGGGTACGCCGATCAGGATTACATGATGATCCGTCAGCCCCCGTCGGCCCAGCATCTCCTCGGCACGGACCAGTTCGGGCGCGACGTGTTGAGCCGCCTGATCTACGGCTCGCGGATCTCGCTGCAGGTCGGCCTGATCGCCGTTTCGATCTCCCTGATCGTGGGCGGCGCGATCGGCGCGATCGGCGGCTATTTCGGCGGCCGGACGGACAGCGTCCTGATGCGGATCATGGACGTCCAGCTCGCGATTCCGACGATCCTGCTCGCGATCGTGATCTCCTCGGCCCTCGGGCCCGGCCTCGTCAACCTGATGGTGGCCGTGGGCATCACGTCGATCCCGCGGTTCGCGCGGCTCATGCGGGCGTCGGTGCTTTCGATCAAGGGCATGGAGTTCATCGAGGCGGCCCGCGCGATGGGGGCGAGCCACATGCGCATCATCCTGCTGTACATCCTGCCGAACTGCGCCGCGCCGCTGATCGTCCAGTCGACGCTGAGCGTGGCCAACGCGATCCTGTTCGCTGCGACGCTGAGCTTCCTGGGCCTCGGCATCCAGCCTCCCTTTCCCGAATGGGGCGGGATGCTTTCGGATGCGAGGCCGTATTTGCGAGACAGCGCATACCTGAGCATCTTTCCCGGGCTGGCGATCATGATCACCATCGTGGCCCTGAACTGCATCGGCGACGGCCTTCGGGACGCGCTCGATCCCAAGCAGAAGCGGTAGGCGATCCGTATGACATCAAGAGATGCATCCGTCCTTCTCGATATTCGCGACCTGTCCGTACGCTTCAACACCGATTCGGGCGTCGTTCATGCGGTCAATCATCTGAATCTGTCCCTCCACAGGGGAAAGGCGCTCGGGTTCGTCGGCGAGACCGGCGCGGGCAAGACGACGACCGCGCTCGCCATCCTCCGGCTCATCCAGAGCCCTCCGGGGGAGATCACGAGCGGCGAGATCCTCTTCGAGGGGCAGGACATCATGAAGATGACGGAGGCCGAACGGCGGCACATACGCGGCAACCGGATCGCCATGATCTTCCAGGACCCGATGACGTCGCTCAACCCGATCATGACCGTCGAGGAACAGATCACCGAGATGATCTCCCTCCACTCGAACCTGACGGGAGACGAGATCCAAAAACGCGCCCGGGAGATGCTTTCGCTGGTCGGGATCCGCCCCGAGCGCGCGAAGGACTACCCGCACCAGTTTTCCGGCGGGATGCGCCAGCGCGTCGGCATCGCGATCGCCCTGGCCTGCGAGCCCGCCCTCCTGATCGCCGACGAGCCGACGACCGCGCTCGACGTGACGATCCAGGCGCAGGTCCTGGAACTCATCAAGGACCTCCAGTCCGTGGTCAAGACGTCGCTGCTTCTGATCACGCACGACCTCGGGATCGTGGCCGAGATCTGCCAGGACGTCGCGATCATGTACGCGGGGCGGCTCGTCGAATACGCGGATATCCGCAGCCTTTACGGACGCCCCATGCACCCGTACACGCAGGGGCTGTTCAATGCGGTGCCGAACCTCGACAGCCCGCTCGGAGGAAAGCTCGCCGTCATTCCGGGGCTTCCGCCCGATCCGACGGATCTTCCGAAGGGGTGTTCCTTCTCGCCGCGCTGCCCGTACGCGCAGACCGTCTGCCATGAGAAGGCCTGCGGCATGCGCGAGGTCGCGCCGAACCATTTCGCAGACTGCTACTTCCCGCTGGGCGCCGAAGGAGGACGACGATCATGAGCGAACGGACCGCACCCCCCGATGTCCTTCTCGACATCAGGAACCTCAAAAAGTATTTCAACGTCCGCAGGGGACTGCTGCACGCGGTGGACGACGTTTCGCTGACGATCCGCAAGGGAAAGACGCTCGGCCTCGTCGGGGAGTCCGGGTGCGGCAAGTCGACGCTCGGACGCGTCGTCATCGGCCTGATCGAGGCCACGTCCGGCGAGGTCTTCTTTCACGGCGCGGACGCGCTGAAGTTCACGGCAGCGCAGCGGAGCGTCTTCCGGACGCAGGCGCAGATCGTCTTCCAGGACCCCTTTTCGTCCCTGAACCCGCGGATGTCCGTCGCGCAGCAGATCGCGGAGCCGCTGCTGATCAACAACGCGTGTCGGAACAAAAAGGAGATCGACGCGAAGGTCAAGGAACTCATGGACACGGTCGGCCTGGCCGAACGCATCGCGACGTCTTTCCCGCACGAACTCGACGGAGGGCGCCGGCAGCGCATCGGCGTGGCGCGCGCGCTCGCGCTCGACCCGGAGTTCATCGTCCTCGACGAACCCGTGTCCGCGCTCGACGTGTGCATCCAGGCGCAGATCCTCAACCTGCTCCAGGAGCTGAAGAAGGAGCGCGGCTACACGTACCTGTTCATCTCGCACAACCTGAGCGTCGTGCGATACGTCTCCGACGAAGTGGCGGTCATGTACCTCGGGCAGGTCGTCGAAAAAGCGGATAACGTCGCGCTGTTCGGGAACCCGATCCACCCCTACACGCAGGCGCTCCTTTCGGCCGTCCCGGTCGCGAGGCTCGACGCGAAGAAGGAGCGGATCCTGCTCGAAGGCGACGTCCCGAGTCCGATCGATCCCGCGCCGGGGTGCCGGTTCGCGGGGCGCTGCGCGTATCGCCAGGAACTCTGCCTGATGGACAATCCGACCCTGTCGGAGATCGAGCCGGGGCATTTCGTCTCCTGCCATTTCGCAGGGGTTCTGCAACGTCACGACTAGCGATGGAAGAATCCGGGGAGGGAGCCGAACAGCTTCGCTGGTTCTGCGGCGTTCCGATCGCGACGAACGCGCTCATCCTGAAGGATCTGGCGTTGACGCTCGCGATTCTGACGGGGGGAACGGTCGCGTTCGTGCTGCTCGTACAGCTTGTCGTCGGCCGGCCGGTCGGCGGGGCGCAGCTCCGCGTCGCCGCGACGCTGGCGTGCTACGTGGTCGGCTTCATTGCGGCGGCCTTTGCGATCGTGGCGGTTCCGCTCTTCGGGAACCACTACGTCGTTTTGTACCGCTTCTTTCCGGACTCGGTGTACTGCGAGAGCATGCGGGGACGCTTCTTTTCGTTCCGGAACGCGTTTCACATGCGCGCCTTTCCGGTCGAGCCGCCCGCGCAACAGGGACGGAGCGCGACGAAGGTGGTCCCGTGGGAACGGGTATTCAGCTTCGAGGCGGACGCGCCGCGCCGCGTGATTCATCTCGAAGGCGCGAAGGGGACACTGATGCGGGTCTACTGTCCGGACGCGGACACGTACATGCGGGCGCTGGCCTGCGTCGGGGAACGGACGTCGAGCGTGCGTCTTGCGGTTACAGGAAGGAGATCGACATGAACGAATCGCTTGCGACACTGGTGCAACGGAAGGCCGACGAGGTCATCCGGTGGAGGCGCCGGATTCACGAGAATCCGGAACTCAGTTTCCACGAGACGGAAACGTCCGCGCTGATTGAGGAGAAGCTGCGGTCCTTCGGGGTGGACGTGATCCGCAGGATCGGATCGAGCGGGACGGGAATCTGCGCCGAACTCTACGGGACCGCGGACGGGCCGAAGCGCTGCATCGGCATCCGCGCCGACATCGACGCCCTGCCGATCCGGGAGCAGTCGGGCGTCCCCTACGCGTCGAAAAAAGACGGCGTCTTCCACGGCTGCGGGCACGACTCGCACGCGGCCATCCTTCTCGGAACGGCCTGGCTCCTGAGCGACCTCCGCGATGCGTTTTCGGGCTGCGTGAAGTTCTTCTTCCAGCACGCGGAGGAGGAGTTGGGTGGCGGGCGGGAGTTCATGGAGGCGGGCGTCATGGAGAATCCGCACGTCGACGGCGTCATGGCGCTTCACGCGCTTCCGGACATTTATGTCGGCGAGATCGGCGTCCGGGACGACTTCATGACCGCGGGCGTCGACCTCCTGAAGGTGACGGTCGAGGGCAAACAGGCCCATGGCGGCTATCCGCACTACGGCGTGGACACGATCCTGGCTGCGTCGACCATCGTCACGACGCTCCAGAGCCTGGGGTCGAGGGAACTCGCGCCGACCGACTGCGCCTTCGTGACATTCGGGCGCATCGAGGGCGGCATCTCGAACTCCTACATCGGCGGCTCGGTTGTCCTCGAGGGGTGCATCCGCTACCTCCGGAAGACGACGCAGGAACTCTTCCATCGCCGCGTGCGCGAGATCGCGACGAGCGTCGGAACGGCGCTCAAGGCGAACGTCACCGTCGAGATCACCCCCGAGATGATCCCGACGTGCGTCGATAAAGCGTGGGTGGACCGCATCCGAAGGGTCTGCCGGGATATCGCCTCCGTCGAACGCGTCATAGACCTGCCTTCTCCCGCGATGGGAGGTGAAGACTACGCGTACTATCTGGAGAAGGCGCCGGGAACCCTGTTCCGGCTCGGGGTCCGGACGCCGGGCGGTCCGCATTGTCCCACGCATTCGATCAACTTCTACGTGGACGACCGGGCCGTCCCGATAGGCATGGAGGTTCTCGCCGCCGCGGCGCTCGACGCGCTCAAGGGGGAGTGACGGCCGTGAAACGCCGGAGCCCCCTCCGTATCGGATTCCGAATGGAACCGCGCATCAGTATGGAACCCTATTCCAAGGAGTGATGGACTATGAAGGGTAAGTCATTCGTTCTGCTGTTTGTGGCGACACTGCTGCTGTTCGTCGCGGCGACCGGGTTCGCCAAGAACATGGAGACCTTCACGCTTGGCCTTCCGGGCGACGCGAAGACGCTCGATCCGCACCAGGCTGTGGACACGCTGTCGTTCATCATCACGAAGCAGATCAACGAGCCGCTCGTGACCGTCGACGGCAAGACGAAGCAGCTCGTTCCCGTCCTGGCCGAGCGCTGGGAGATCCTGGATCCCCAGACGTACAAGTTCTTCCTGAAAAAGGGCGTCAAGTTCCATAACGGCGAGGAGCTGACCGCGGAAGATGTCGTCTTCTCGCTGAAACGCGCCGCGTCGAAGGATTCCCTGTACGCGAAGTCCAAGGGCAAGTACATCGACACCGACGGCTTCCAGATCATCGACAAGTACACGCTGATCGTCAAGACGCACGGTCCTGTGGGCGGATGGCTGGATTCCATGAAGCACCCCTACGCGAGCATCTTCAGCAAGAAGGCCGTCGAGAGCGCCGGGGCGGAATACTTCCGGAACCCGGTCGGGACGGGCCCCTTCAAGTTCAAGAGCTGGGTCAAGGGCGAGCGCATGGAGCTTGTCGCGTTCGACGACTATCACGGCAAGAAGCCCGCGTTCAAGAACCTCAACATCCTCGTCCTTCCCGACGACAGCAGCCGGGTCATCGCGCTGGAAACCGGGAAGGTCGACATGATCTACGGCCTGCCGCCGACCGACTTCGACCGGCTGAACGCCTCCGCCAACGTCAAGGCCTTCAAGGCGCCCGGGCTCGGCCTGATCTACCTCGGGATGAACACCCAGAAGAAGCCGCTCGACGATCCGCGCGTGCGGCGCGCCATCGACTACGCCATCAACAAGGAAGCGTATGACGCGATCGTGTTCCAGAAGAAGTCGGCGCAGCCCGCGGGGCCGCTCGTTCCCGCGAGCACCTTCTCGCCGAAGAACGCCAAGCCCTATCCGTACGACGTCGCAAAGGCGAAGGCGCTTCTGGCCGAGGCGGGATACGCGAACGGAATGACCCTGAACCTCTGGATCAGCAACTTCCAGGACCGCGTGAACGGCGCGACCGTCATTCAGTCCATGCTCGCCCAGGCCGGGATCAAGGTCAACATCCAGGTTTTCGAGTCCGGCGTGTTCGACACGAAGGTGAAGGCGAACGACCAGGACATGATCATCAGCACCTGGGGCATGCAGACGAACCGCGACGCGGGGCAGTTCTGGCTCTCCCTGTTCCATTCCGCGAGCATCGGCTCGACGAACTGGACCGTGCTCAAGGACAAGGAAGTCGACGAGGGGCTCGACCTGGTCAACTCGACCGTCGACGAGGCGAAGCGGACCGAACTGTTCCAGAAGATCTGGGATCGGCTCGACGTCCTGCACCCGTTCGTCTCGCTCGCGGTGCCGAACGAACTGTACGGCGCGAGGAAGGATCTCGTCGGCCTCGAGGAGTTCTTCGACGGCCGCCTGAACTACCTCGGCAATCTCACGCTGAAGGACTGAGCTTCGTTTCCGGGTCATGGGGAGCGTCGCTCCCCATGACTTTTTATACAAAGGCGGTGACGTTTGTGGCATCGGACATTCTCCAAAAGGCGCAAGAAATCAGGGACTACGTCGTTCGGGTGAAGCGGGAGATTCACGCGCGCCCCGAACTCGGAATGAAGGAGCACGTGACGACGGCGCTCGTGAAATCGGAACTGGCGGACATGGGCGTCGAAACGGTCCCGCTGGCGTCGGACGTCGGCGTTCTGGGGATCATCCGGGGCGAAGGCGGGCGACCCGGGACCGTGTCGGCGCTCCGAGCCGACATGGACGCGCTCCCGATTCAGGAGACGGCGGACGTTCCGGACCGGTCGATCGTCCCCGGCGTGATGCACGCATGCGGGCACGACTGCCACACGGCGATGCTCCTCGGAGCGGCGAAGATCCTTTCTTCCATGAGGGATCGTTTTTCCGGCGTCGCGAAGCTGATCTTCCAGCCCGCAGAAGAGACGCTCGACGGCTCCGCGCACATGATCGGGCTGGGCGTCCTCGAAGACCCCGAAGTCCGGTGCATCTTCGGACTGCACGGCCATTCGTCGTACGACGTAGGGCAGATCGCCCTCCGCAGCGGGCCGTACATGGCGTCCTCGGACTTCTTCACGGTCCGGATGACCGGCGTCGCCGGACACGGAGCCTATCCGCACCGCACGGGCCGCGACCCGGTGATGGCCGCCTCGAACGCGGTCATGGCGATCCAGAGCATTGTCACGCAGCAGATCGACGCGCTCGACAATGTCGTGATCTCCGTCTGCCAGATCAACGGCGGAACGGCGAAGAACATCATCCCCGAAACGGTCGAGTTCGCGGGCTCCGTGCGGTGTCAGAGCGCGGACACCAGAAGGACGATCGAGGAACGCATCCGGCGCATTTCGGATAACGTGGCGTCGACGTACGGATGCACGTCCTCCCTCGCGTACCGCTACGGCGTCCCCCCGCTCGCGAACTCGCCGGAGCTGACCGAGTGGGTCCGCGAAAGCGCGCGGAAGCTCGTCGGCGCCGAAAACGTCCGGGAGATCGGGACGGCGGCGATGGGCTCCGAGGACTTCTCCCGCTACCTCGACGTCGTTCCGCAGGGCGTCTTCGCGCGTCTCGGCATCAACGTTCCGGGGCGCCCCCGGCCCGTGTTCCACAACGGCGATTTCATCTTCTCCGAGGATGCGCTCCCGTACGGAACCGCTCTGTTCGCGCAGTTCGTCCTCGACGTCAACGTATAGGCGCATATCGAAGGAGGCTTTTCACCATGGCAATGACTCACAGACAGCGCATCGAGGCCGCCCTGGCGTTCCAACAGGCCGACCGCATCCCGTACAGCATGTGGATGCACTTCCCGAACCGCGACCGAAGCCCCCGCAGGCTGGCCGAACTCAGCCTGGAGCTTCAGCGGCGCTACGACCTCGACTTCATCAAGTTCATGCCGTTCGGTCTCTACACGACCGTCGACTACGGCGTCGACCTCGACGTCTTCCCGGGGTTCAACAACCCGCCCGTCGCGCACAAGCCCCTGATCGAAAGGGTCGAGGACTGGGACGCGGTTCCCTTCCGGTCCGGCGTCGAAGGCGAATACGCGATCGTCCTCGAGGCGCAGCGAATTCTTTCCACGATGACGGAGGATCGCGTTCCGTTCCTGCAGACCGTCTTCAGCCCGATGACGACCGCGGCCAAGATGTGCAGCCCCGACGTTCTCGTGAAGCACATCGCGCAGGATCCCGTCCGGGTGCATCGCGTGCTCGAAATGATCACGGCCGCAACGCTTCAGTTCGTGAAGGCGTCCCTGTCGCTCGGCGCGGATGGCCTCTATTTCGCGACGCAGATGTCCACGACGAACGTGATCGACCGCGCGACGCACGAGGCGTTCGTGAAGCACTACGACCTCCAGATCCTGAACGCGGTCCGCGGCGCGACGTGGTTCAACGTGCTGCACATCCACGGCGCGAACGCGATGCTTCGCGACATGCAGGACTATCCGGTCCAGGCGATGAGCTGGCACGATCGGGACGACGGCCCCTCGATGGACGAGGTGCGCACGTTCAGCGACAAGGTCTTCATCGGCGGCATGAGCTGGGGGAAGAACTGGCTCGGCAAGACGGACGCGGAGGTTGTCGCCGAGGTCCGCGAGGTCGCCGCGCGCCAGGGCGGCAAGGGGATCATCCTCGGACCCGGCTGCATCATCGACCCGTCGACGCCCGCCGAACGGCTGGATCTCGTCCGGAAGACCGTCCTCGAACTCGCGCGGGCGTAAAACGGCCGCGCCAAAGATTTTTCCATCGACGCGCGAAGCGGGGAGAGCCGGAAACATTCGGCGCTCTCCGCTTTTTTTCGGACTCCTTGCACGATATGGACATGACGCGTATACTCGATATGTAAGGAAAGTAAGGATTCCCTTGATTAGGAGAGGGGCGTGATGATGATGGAACTCGCGAAAATCACCGCGAAAGGACAGGTCACCATTCCCGTCGAGATCCGCAGGAAACTCGGCGTCAGGGAGGGCGACAAACTCCTGTTCGTCGAGGAGGCCGGAAAGGTGTATATCCTCAATTCTTCGATGGAGGCTCTGAAAGAAGCCCAGGCCGCTTTCGCCGGAGAAGCGGAACGGGCCGGACTGAAAAACGAGGATGACGTCGTCGCGATGATGAAGGAATTCCGGAGGGAAAGAGCGGAGCGCTAGCATGAGAATCATGCCGGACACCAACGTGATCGTCTCCCTGCTCCTCTTCCCGAACCGGCGCATGAACGCCATGATGGAATATATCCTCGCGGAGCATGAACTTGTGCTGTCTTCCTTCGTGGTGGACGAGTTGAAAGACGTCGTGCGCAGGAAATTCCCTGCACGGGAACACGACGTCGATACATTCCTGCTGAAACTGAGTTACGACCTCGTGTACACCCCGGAGAAAATAGACGGATCATTGTTCCATATCCGTGACGAGAAGGACTACCCCGTCCTCTATACGGCGATCATCGAGAATATCGATATCCTCGTCACCGGAGACGGAGACTTCGCCGACGTCGAAATCGAGCGGCCGGAGATACTGACTCCCGCCGACTTTATGGCGAGGCATCTCCGGAGAGAACCGGGGATCCCGCCTTTGGAACGTTCTTCGGAGAACACGCCGTTCTGAACGAGACTCCGCCCTGGAATCCGATCCGCGTCCGGAGGCGATAACGCGGCGGGGATCTCCGTTTCCGTCCGGAAACGAACATTCCCCGCCGCGACCTTTCAATTCGCCGGACTACGGCGTCCTCGTCCCCCGTCGGGATCTTCGCGTCAGGCTTTTTTCGCCCCGTTCCGCTTCCGCGCGACCGCGAACACCGATCCCCCGACGAAGAACGTCCCGATGCCGATGAGCCCTGCGGGCGACATCGCGATGCCGGGCAGCCCCCATGTGACCTTCATGTCCGCCCCTTCGAAGTGGATGATGACGCCCATTCCCGTGTTGGATACGTGCGTCAGGTTCAGGATCGCCATCTCTCCGGGGCCGATCGCGCTCGTGTCGTCCGTCTGCAGCAAGGGCGCAGCCGGATTCCCCGTGATCGGACGAAGACCGTCCGAGCCGCCCCGGAGCCGGACGACGTTCGTTCCGAAGTTCGCGACCGCGAGCAGGAAGTCCCCCGTCTTCGGGGCCGGCGAGAGTTCGGGCACGACGATCCGCCCCGAGAGGGAGATCGTCTCGCCGAGCTGTTTCGATCCGGCGAAGCCCTTCTTCGGGTCGTAGACGGCGAACGCGACGCGTGTTCCGCGGTCGAGACGGATGATGTCGACCGGCAGGTTCAGCTTCTCGCCCTTGTTGTCCGCGGAGATCGCGCCCGAAAGGATCCGGTCGCTTTTTCCGGCGAAGTCCCAGCGGATGCGCCAGGACGCACGTTCTTTCATGGACGCGGTTTCGTCGTACTCGAGTCCCACGATCCCCGCCTTTGCGTATTCCTTGGGAACGCCGCCGCAGCCGCAGTTGCACCCGAGGTCGAGATTCGCCTCGATGGATCCGCTCGGCCCCGGCGAGCGGATCAGCAGTCGGTCCGTATAGCCGCGGTCGTTGAACGTCACTTCGGGGAAGCCCTTCAGCGACGCGCGGATCGCGTCCGCCGACGCCGCGACCCGGACATTCCTGGCGGCGGTCTTGAAGGCGAGAACATCCGGCGACGCAACGAGCGGATCGAAGCCCAAGGCCTTTTTCGGCGCGGCTTTCGACGCGGCGTCTGCCGGCGTCAGCGCCGAAAGCGCCGAAAGCGCAAGCAGCAGCGCCAGAACGATTCCACATACGACGCGGCCGGAATTCGCGGCCGCATTCCGATTCACGAGCGGTTCCATTCGATCAATCCTCCAAAAAAATGTCCGCCGCGACCCGTCGCGGGTCACGGAACGTCATTGCATCCGACAACGCCGTTCGCGATGCACGCACGCCGTGCGTGGTCGCGCCGGATCGTCACGAAAACGTTCCCGCCATGGGTCGCACACCTCTTTTCGGATGATTCCGAATACATCTTCCCGATCGCGGATTATATCACATGCCCGATGCCCCGACGCACAGCATAAAAAGAGCCGGAAGCGGCATGAAACGCTCGCCTCCGGCCCGTTCTTCCGCGTATGTTTACGTTCGTCGCCGCACGAAGAGCGGCAGCAGGAGCAGCGCGAACGCAGGAGCGACGCCGACCGAGCAGCCGCCGCCGCTGCCTTTGTCGCCCTGCGTCGGCGCCGGATCCTCGCCGAGAAGCGGCACGCCGAAGAGCCCTTCGAAGCTCTTGACGGTGACGAAGCCGTCGACCGCCCCGTCCATGTCGAACGATCCGCCGTCGACGAAGACGCTTTCGAGCAGCAGGGTCTCGCCGTCGCGCCGCGCGCGCGTCCCGGAAACAACCGCGTCGTCGATGTTCCACGCCGCGGACCATCCGTTCTCCTCGCGGTTCCACGCCATCAGGAGCCAGCAGTAAAAGACGTCATTCTCCAGCGCGAACTCCGACTCCAGCCCGATCGTCACGCGGTCGCCCGTCGCGTCGTAGCGGACGGTGTTCGCGTTGTCGACGGCGAGGATCGCGAAGGACGATTCGGCGTCGTCGCCGAAGACGTCGTAGAGCGAGGCGATGTCCATTCCCACGCCCGACGGATCGGGCTTTCCCATCGGCGGAAGGTCCTGTGACGCCACCGGAAGCGGAGCGCCCGTCGCGACGCCGCCCGATACGTTCGCGGTCGCGTCCGGGGCGTCCGCGGGCTTCGGGACGTCGGTCGGCTTCGGCATGAGCGTCGAGACGGTCGCCGTCATCGTCTTCGCGGACGACGAGATTCCCGACACAGAGATTCCGCTCTCGCTTCCGTCGTAGTACTTCGCGCTCGGAGTCCCCGCGTCCGAAAAGGTCCCGTCGCCGACGTAGTCCTCGTTGCCCTTATACCAGAGCGTCTCGCACGTCCCTTTTTCCGTCTTCTTTTCGACGATGTGGGGGCCGTTGGCCTCCATCGGAACGAGCCCCTGGTTCTGGCCCTTGACGTAGGAGTTGAAGTCGTTCGCGGAGAGCGAACCGATCGTCTCGTCGACGTGGAGGATCAGGATGCCGCCGCACGAGTCGAAGGACTTCCCGAACTTCGCGAGCCCCTCGTCCCAGCCCGTCGGATAGCGGACTTCCGCGAGGTAGTATTCCGTCGCCCGGTGTTTCGGGTTCATGAGCTTCGCGATGCGGTTGCGCCCGTTCAGCGGGACGCCGAAGGTCACGGTTCCTTCCGTCGGCGTCGACGGCGTCTCCCATCCGAGGAAGGAGCGCGACCACGCGTCGAGGTTCACGGGCGTGTCGCCGGAATTCTCGCCGGATTTCGAGCCGTACATTCCCCCGGCCATGAGCGAGAAGGCGCCGACGCCCGAGTTGACGTAGTTTGTGTCGTACAGGTCGGGCAGGCCGCAGAGCTGGTGCCCGAGTTCATGGGCCGGGATGCCGAGGGGGGCCGCCGTGTCCTTCGTGTAGAGTTCGCCGTTGAGGGCCCACCGGGTCAGGATCTTGCCTCCGGCCCGGACGATGTGCTCCTCGCCCTCGCCCGTCCACGAACTCCACGCGTGCGCGCCGACGGCCGGGTGAAGGTCCTTCCCCGTCTCGAACCCGCCGACGACGAGGTAGACGCACAGTTCGTCCGGCGTGATTTTCCCGTCCTTGTTCGCGTCGAACGAGGCGAAGTCGACCTTCTTCGCGGCGGCCTTTTTCACGACGCTGTTCAGGAAGGCCGTCTCGTTCTTGTGCTGCGTGTCGTTGTCGCCTTTGTCGATGAAGCCCTCCGGATGGTTGCCGTCGTTCGCGTCGTCCGCATCGAGCGTCACCGAAACGATTTTCGCTCCGCCGAGGGCCGAGAGGACCTTGAGCTTCCCGTACGACTGGTCGCTGTAATACCGGGCGACGGATCCGGTCTTCCCGAAGAACATGTTCTCCCAGACCGAGTCATCGAGCGTCAGATCCCTGTCGCGGAAGGCCACGAGAACGACGAGGATCTTCCGCGTTCCGGAGACGGGCGTCTGCGGCCATCCACCGCGCGCGTCGCCATACCTGTTCCGCGGAGACATCTCCCGTTTGGGCATCATGTGGGGCGACGCCCCCGACGGAGAAGGAACGCCCTCGCCGCAGACGACGCCCGAGGGGACGAGAACGTCGCCGGACGCGGTCGCGTACTCCCAGAACCTCGTCTCCGGGTTTTTCACGATCGTGTATCCGTCAGGGGTCTCCACCCAGCGCAGGAACTCGTCGCCCCGGTTGTACACCGTGATCTCCCGCCCGTCCGGCTGTGTGAAGACGACCGGAAACGGACTCGCGGGCGCCCCGAGGGCGACGCTTCCCCACAAAAGCGACACAATAGCTGCAACGAACACCGAAGCGCGTCTTCTCCCCACTCGATCCACTCTCCTTTTCCGCGATGGCGGTTATTTCGCCCTCATGCCGATGATATAGTCCGACTCCGTGAAGACGACGTCGGTCGTTCCAATGAGCGAATTCATTCCAAGCAACCCCTGCGCCTCGGCCGATTCCGCAAGTTTCTTCGCGATTCTCTGCCACTTGAGCATCGCTTCCGGCGTCGGAGAAGCGGGGTTGACGGGCAGCATGAACACGTACCACCCTCCGCTCATTCCCGTCACGAAGAAGCAGTCACCGCTGATCGTCCGGTCCATGTATTTCCCGAGAAACGCGTTCGCATTGCCGCTTCCCACCGAGATCGACGTCACCATTGGCGCCGTCGCGTCCGGATTGTCCGCATGATACATCATCGCCGCCGACTTGAGGGAGTTGAGGTCGGAGACGATCCTCGTCGCCTCGGCCTTGTCCGATCCCGCCCCCGTGATCAGGAGCAGCGCCCCTGCGAGGATGCCGATGATGATGATGACAATCAGAAGCTCCACGAGGGTGAATCCCCCCGAGCCGCGCGCTTTCGGTACAGTTTTCATCTCTCATCCCTCCTGCAGAACTTCCTCCTGAAAAACTCCCTCCTGACGCATTCGGCCGCCGGATGCGCCGTCCGCACTCCCGTTTCTCCGTCGGAATTCCCGGCCCCTCGTACGCAACAGTTTGATAATGCAGAAATTGCCCTATCGTGGGAATCATATACTTTTACAGCGTGTCAAAGTCAAGCCCCGAAGCGGAAACGTCGAATCCCCGGTGGGGGCCGCGCACGAAACGGCCGGTTTCGCTGCGAGCGGGGACAGGATCCATCGTTTTCCCGATTGATCCGATTTGGGATTGCCCTGCCTGCTGGAATAGAATATATTCATAGGTATCCCAGACGGCCTGCGCGCCGCCTTTGGGAAGACCCGAATACCTGTCGTTTGCGGGAGGTTTTTTTGATGAAGCTCATTGCGTGTAAGCTCTGCGGAAAGGTGTTCTCAAGCCCCGGGCCGAATACGTGCCCGAAGTGCATGAGCGATCTGGATGATTATTTCCAGCAGATCCGCGGCTATCTCCGCGACAATCCGAAGACGATGCTCAACGCCGATCAACTGTCCGAAGAAGTGGGCATCGATATCCGGTACGTCCAGGCGTTGGTCCACATGGGGTATCTCGAACGACTCGGAGTAACCGAGCCGGAAGACGAAGCGGCGAAAAAAATAGATCTCGCCAAACAGCTTCAGGCGTCCTTGTCGAAATCCTCCGGGACGACCGCTGATTCCCGTCCGGCGAAGAAAGAGGAAAAGGATTCGAAAAGTTCGCTGAACGCGATGTACGCCCAGGATAAGCACGGAACCAAGCGCGGGGGGAAGTAGAAGGGCGCGTACGCGACGGCGCCGCACGGGAAATTCTCTCATCCTCCGGTCGCGGGACGCAACGAAAACGATCGAAAATGTTTCTTTTTCACGGGAATACGATACCGCCTCTTTGCAGGGTGTCCGGGCCCCAAGGCGAAACGGGCTGCCGTATCCGAACGGGCGTTTTCCAGCCGTGAGAAAAGAGGAAGAACATGGAGGCCGTGATTGTATCGCTATTCGCCGTCTCGCTGGCGTGTTGCGTCTCTCTCGGCCTTTCGCTCGTGTACGCGATGGCGTTCGGGTACGCGTTGTTTTTCTGCTACGGCCTTTCGCGAAAAACGCCGCCGTTGGAACTCCTCCGGGCGTCGCTTCAGGGCGTCCGGTCCGTCAAGACCATCCTCGCGCTCTTTCTCCTGATAGGCATGATGACGTCCCTGTGGCGCAGCTCCGGAACGATTCCGGCC
Source organism: uncultured Synergistaceae bacterium (assembly GCA_964451935.1). GTDB lineage: Bacteria > Synergistota > Synergistia > Synergistales > Aminobacteriaceae > CALFXN01. Next base: position 17,186 of record CAYVKE010000050.1, read on the forward strand.
ATCATCGGCTATTCGTCGCGGCTGATTCATCCGTCCGCTTTCCTCCTCATGGCATTCCTGCTGAACTGCCTCGTTTCCGTTCTCACCGGGACGGCGTTCGGCACGGTCGCGACCATGGGCGTCATCTGCATGAGCATCGCGCAGACGCTCGGCGTTCACCCCGCGGTATCGGGCGGCGCGATATTGTCGGGAATCTTTTTCGGGGACCGCTGCTCCCCCGTGTCCACGAGCGCGCTACTCGTCGCGGAGCTGACGGATACGGACATATACGCGAACATCCGCAACATGATCGCGACGTCGCTGGTCCCCTTTTTTCTCGCGTGCGGAATCTACGCGGCGGCCGGAGCGTTCGTCGGGCAGGATCAGAAGAGCGCCGTCGATATCGAGGCGCTGTTTTCGCGGCGTTTTTCCTTTGGCTGGGTGACGGTGCTTCCCGCTGCGGCGATCCTGATCCTGTCGTTCTTCCGCGTGAACGTGAAGTTTGCGATGGGGGTCAGCATCGCGAGCGCGGCGGTCGTCAGCCTCGCGGCGCAGAATGCGGCGCCGGCGGAGCTTCTGCGGTCCCTTCTGTGGGGGTACCGGTCGCCTGACCCCGCCCTTGCGGCGCTTCTTGACGGCGGGGGGATCGCCTCGATGGCGACCGTGGCGGCGATCGTGACGATCTCCTCCTCGTACTCCGGGCTCTTCGAAGAAACGCGATTCCTCGCCGGAATGCAGGCATGGATCGAACGGTTGCGCCGTCGCACGACGGCCTACGGGGCCATCCTCGTCACGTCCGTCCTGTGCGCGACGATCGCTTTCAGCCAGACGCTCACGATCCTGTTGACGCATCAGCTCTGCGGCGGCGTCGAGAGCAACCGGGAGCGCTTCGCGCTGTATCTCGAGGACTCCGCGGTCGTCGTCGCGCCCCTGATTCCCTGGTCGATCGCCGCAGCCGTTCCGCTGGCGACGATCAACGCCCCGGCGCTCTGCATTGCGGCGGCGAGCTATCTCTACCTGCTGCCTCTCTGGAATCTTCTGGTTCAGGGGAGGAGACGAGCGGGAAAAACCGGCGTCCGTTCCGGGGAAGGGCGCTAAACAGAGCCGCGTCGTTTTGTAGCAATGCTTCGGTCTTTTTTCCACACAGGGGCGCCTTCGGGAAGGAGACGCTTGCGTGCGTCAGGCGACATCCCGTATACTGAACGCGATACATTGTTGTCACTCAAACAACATTCGGGGTGGGAGCATGCAATGGATCTGAACATGCAAAAGGAGCAGTTCAGCCGGGCATACGTTCAAGCGGTGGCGGCTTGCGCCGGATATGCGTGGAGCATTCCAAGCGTTGATGACGACAGTATCGACATGAGTCTGCACCAGAGGGGCGGGAACGGGACAATCCGGTCTCCCCGAATCGAACTCCAGATTAAATGTACATCCTCTCCTGCGCCGGACAACGGCGTAATCCCGTTCGTCGTCAAGAAAAAGAACCTCGATGACTTATGCACTGAAAACGTTTTAGTCCCGCGAATACTCGTTGTTGTCCTGGTCCCCGATGAAGTGCGCGAATGGCTGAAACAGGGAGAAAGGGAAATGTCGATGCGTCATTGCGGCTATTGGATGAGTTTGCGCGGCGTCTTGCATGATGCGGATCTGACGTCTCAGACAGTGTATATTCCGCGCAAACAAATGTTCACTGTCGAATCCCTCCGGGATATGATGCAGAGAATCAGTCGAGGTGAATCGCCATGAAGATCTCAATTCGGGACATCGAAGCGGCGAAGGGCGTCAGTCCGATGGATGCCGTGTATTATCTGAGAGCGAAAGGATGGGAACAACGAAGCGCCGTACACGGGCTGTCTTCGACTTGGGAACTGACGGCGGATGGTGAAGCGTTCGAGGTCCTTTTGCCGATGACCCTCGAACTCGATGACTACGCTCTTCGAATCGGGGAAATGCTCAGCGTCCTCTCCACGGTGGAAAAACGGTCTCAGGGACAGGTCTATAACGACCTCCAGACTGTGGCTTCCGACATTGTGCGGATACGTTTCATAGATCCCGACCTGAAGGACGGAACGCTCCCTATCGAGGAGTATGCCCGGATCGCCCAGAAAACGCGGGATCTCATGTTGGCCTCGGCATGCGCTGCGACGGAACCTCGGGCTTTCTGGCCTCAACGCAGACCGGCCATCGCGACGGAGCACGTCCGTCGAATCCGCATCGGTCAGAGCGAACGCGGCAGTTATGTCGTCACGGTCATCAGCAGAATCGCTCCGCAATTATGTTCCGGAGAACAATGTTCGCTTCTCCCGGATGAACCTCCTTTCGAGCGTTGGGTGACGGAAACGCTCGCACGTTCTCTGAACGCCCTCAATTGTGCAACGGAGCAAGCGATTTTGACGCAGAAAATGGAACCCTTTTATCAGGCGATCGACGAAGGCGTCAGCGCGAATCTCTGTGACGCCGTATCCGGCCTTGCAGGTGAGGATGGACCCCGGAGGGACCTCGAGTTTTCCTTCGCGTGGTCTCCCGTCCACCCGCCGCTCGGCGAACCGGCGCGCAAGGTAACGTTCTCTTCGGACAGAATCCCCTTCGTGCAGGAAGCGGGGCGACAATTACGGGATCGCGAGCCCTTGCAGGGATTCGACCTTTCCGGCCCCGTCGTGAAACTGGAACGCTCCGAGACGGCCGAAACGGGAAGGGTTACCGTAATGGGCTTCGTGGGGGAACGCCAGACGCGCGTTCTGCTTGAACTCAAGGATGCGCAGTATCATGTCGCAATACGGGCGCATGAAGAAGGATTGACGGTCCGAACGACGGGAACGCTTGTCAGAGAAGGGCGATCGTACGTATTGAAGAATCCTGCCGACCTCATCATAGAGCGGGAATGATGCGGTCCTTCGACCGCAATGATGTCGGGAAGAACGGCGGAGCCGCTGAAAGCGGCTCCGCTTTTTATTGCGAGCCTACTCGTACCACGTCACCTTCGGGAAGGAGAGCGAACACGCCTGCCCGGCCTCGAGGCGCAGCTCGCGGCGACCCTTCTGGACCCGGATCTCGACGTCTCCGGCCTTCACGATGTAGTCCACGGTCTCGCCGAGGTACGCCATGCGGTCGATGACGCCGCGAAGCTGCCCCGACCCCTCCGGCGCGAAATCGACCTCGGCCGGGCGGCATGCGATCGTCGCGCTCGCTGCATGCGCGAACTCTTCCGGAACGCCTTCGGCGACGCGCCCCGCATCGGGGGCCGATTCGAGGACGGCCCTTCCGTCCCGCAGGACGACAGGGATGAAGTTCGACAGCCCGATGAAGCTGAACACGAACTTGTTCGCCGGCTGCGCGTAGACGTTCAGCGGCGTGTCGATCTGTTGCGTCCGGCCGTCGCGCATGACCATGATCCGGTCGGAGAGCGCCATCGCCTC
>CAYVKE010000051.1:0-20551 GCA_964451935.1 uncultured Synergistaceae bacterium
GCCGGACTGATCGACGACACGATCGCCAAGGAGCGGCGGAAGAACATTCAGCGCGAGGCGGACTTCTACGGGGCCATGGACGGCGCGTCGAAGTTTGTCAAGGGGGATGCCGTCGCGGGGCTCATCATCACGGTCATCAACATCGTCGGCGGACTCGCCATCGGCGTTCTCCAGAGGGGATTGCCGCTGGACAAAGCTCTTGGACTCTACTCGCTGCTTACGATCGGCGACGGTCTCGTATCGCAGATTCCGGCGCTCCTTTTCTCGACGGCCACCGGCGTCATTGTGACGCGGGCCGCGGGTGAAGCCGATCTCGGACGGGATATCGTCAATTCGCTCACCACCTATCCGAGACCTCTCTTTATCGCGTCGACCTTTCTGTTTGCGCTTGCGGTCATCCCCGGCCTTCCCACGCTTCCCTTCATGACGCTCGCCGGATTCACGGGGCTTATGGGGTACTGGGTCCGTCGGGAGGGCCTTGTCCAGCAGGCGGCTGCGCCGCGGGGCGCGGGAAAAGGCGCCGGAAAGGCCGGACCGGAAGGGAAAGCCGGGGGACCGGCGCAACCGCAGAAAGCGCCGACATCCCCCGAAGATGTCATGCGCCTCCTGACGGTGGATCCGATGGAAGCGGAAATCGGGTATGCGATCATCCCGCTCGTGGATCCCGCGCAGGGCGGCGATATGCTTGACCGGATCGGCACGATCCGCAAGCAGATGGCCATGGAACTCGGACTCCTCGTGCCTCCGATCCGTATCCGGGACAATATCCAGATCAAACCGACGGAGTACGTCATTCGCGTCAAAGGCGCGGAGACGGGGCGGGGGGATCTTCTGCCCGATCATTACCTTGCGATGGACACCGGCGCCGTTCGGGAGGAGATCGTCGGCGTTCCCACGACCGAGCCCGCCTTCGGCCTTCGCGCGGTGTGGATCGCTCCGGAGCTTCGGGACAAGGCCGAAACGGCGGGGTACACAGTGGTCGACGCGCCTTCCGTCCTTGCCACACACCTTTCCGAGATCATCAAGCGGTATGGATCGGAACTTCTGACGCGCCAGGAAGTTCAGAAAATCGTCGATATGGTCAAGGAGAGCGCTCCCGCCGTCGTGGAGGAGATGATGTCCTCCCTCTCTCTCGGAGAAATCCAGAAGGTCCTGCAGAATCTTGTCCGGGAGTCCATCCCCATACGGGATCTCGTGAGCATTTTCGAATCGCTTGCGGACTTCGGGAAGGTCTCCCGCAGCGTCGATTTCCTGACGGAACGGGTTCGAGAATCGCTTGCGAGAATCATTACGTTGCGGGTTCAGGGGGAAAACGGCGTTGTCACCGTCGGAACGCTCTCGCCGAAATGGGAGGACATCATCAAAAAGTCGGTTCAGGGGGACATCATGCAGGGCTGGCAGCTCGCCATGGATCCGAGGGAGGTTCAGCGTTTCATAGCGAGCGTGTCGAAAGCGGCCGAAGAGATGGCCGTGACGGGGGCGTCGCCGGTTCTTCTCGTCCATCCCGACGTGCGGCTGGTCGTCCGCCGAATACTCGAAACCTCGTTGCCCAGCATATTTGTGGTATCTTATAATGAGCTTTCTCAGGGAGTCCAAGTCAAGTCCATCGGGATGGTGGAATAAATGCGCGTACTCCAGCAGATTACTTTCGAAGCCAAGGACGATGCGGATGCGATGCGCATCGCCGGGGAGCGACTCGGCCGCGACGCCGTCGTTCTCTCCACGCGTCCCGTCAAGACGGGGGGCGTTCTCGGCTTTTTCCGGAAGACGGTCCTTCTCGTCTCCGCGGGAGTGCTCGAAGAAGAGAACAAGGAGGATGAGGACTCCAAGCGGGAGCGGATGATGGCTTTTCAGAAGCTCCTCGAAGCGCGCAAGACCCTTTCCGAAAGCGCCGGAAGTCCTGCTCACGTTCCTGCGGCTCCGGAGACGCGCGAGCCGCTTCCCGTACTGTATTCTTCCGACGGCGAGGATTCGCTTCGCATTTCCCGGGAAGGACGCGCGCTCTCGGGTGCGGCCGCGCCGCGAAAGGCCTATGAAGCGGTTTCCCAGGAGCAGGCAGGGTCGAAGCTCGAACGGGAGGTGTCGGAACTCTCAAAGCGGTTATCCGAGGTGATACAGCGCATCGAAGGAGAGCCCTCCGTTCCTGCGCCGAAGTCGGAGCCGTTTCAGGATTCCCCGCTTTTTTCCCGTCTCGTGAACGCCGAAGTGAGCCGGCAGCGGGCGCAGACGCTCGTTCAACGCTATACGCAGGAGAATGACGGTCGCGCGTTTCCGGAATGGCTGGCCGCGCGGGTGAAAACGGCCGGAAGCTCTCCGGCGGAGTCGCTCGGCGGTCGCAGGGTCATGTTCGTGGGACCGACCGGCGTCGGAAAAACGACGACCATCGCGAAGCTCGCGGCGATCAGCGCTCTGTGGGAGCGGCGAAAGGTGCTTCTGCTGACTGCCGATACCTACAGGATCGCGGCGGTCGAGCAGCTTCGGACCTATGCGAAGATTCTCGGCGTCCCGATGGAGGTCATATTTGAGCCGGAAACTGCCTCCGATGCGATCGGGAAGCATCCCGAAGCCGATCTCGTGCTTCTCGACACCGCCGGCAGGAGCCAGAAGGACACGAAACGGATCGAAGAACTGGCCTCGCTCTACAGGGCTTTCCGTCCCGATGCGGTGCATCTGCTGATCGCCGCGAATATGAAGTATCGCGACATGCTTGATGTGGTCCGGAAAATAGGAGTCGTTCCCATTACGAATCTTCTGTTCACGAAAATCGACGAGACTTCGACGTACGGCGCTCTTCTTGACGTTGTGGAGGATTTCGAGCGCCCCGTCTCGTTTCTGACGACCGGACAGAAGGTCCCGAACGACATCGAGGTGGCGACGGGAGCGCGGTTCATCGACATCCTTCTCGCGTCCGGGAGCTGCTCCGATGGATAACAGGGGCGCATCGGCGGCCGTCGACCAGGCGAACGACCTCCGGAAGCTCATAGAGCTTCAGAGAAGGCCTTCGCGCGGACTCGGAGGGCTGCGGTCGATCGCGGTCGTCAGCGGCAAGGGAGGGGTCGGAAAGAGCAACATTTCCGTCAATCTGTCCCTTGCGCTCGGCGAATCCGGAATGCGCGTGCTTCTCCTCGACGCGGACCTCGGAATGGCGAATGTGGACCTTATATGTGGAATTACGCCGAAATATACGCTGACGAGCGTTATTTCCGGAAGCAAGTCCGTCGAAGACATCCTTGTCCGGATCGACCGGAACGTCATGGTTCTGCCCGGAGGCCCGGGAGTCCAGGAGATGGCGGATCTCGACGAGAGCGGGCAGGCCATTCTGATCGAAAAAATCGGCAATCTGGAGGGAGTCGCAGACCTCCTTGTCATCGACACCGGGGCGGGGATTCACCGGTCCGTTCTGTCCTTTGCGATGGCCGCCGACACGACGCTTCTGATTACGACGCCCGAACCGACGTCGGTCCGGGATGCGTACGGCGTTTTGAAGGCGCTTGCGCTCGCCACGAAGAGCCGCATCGATGTCAGTCTCGTCGTCAACATGGCGAAAAACGACCGGGAGGCGACGGAAGTCGCCGAACGCATTCAGCTCGCAGCCGATCAGTTCTTGCGTCTGCCCGTGGCGAATGCCGGGTATATCCTGCGGGATGACACGGTCCTCGACGCGGTGCGGTTCCGGAAACCCTTCATCATCGGGGCCCCGCAGGGAAATGCGGCGCGGTGCATCCGGAAGATTGCGAAGACGTTTTCGCCCGATGCTTTCGAGGCGGACCCCGTTCCTACCGGCCGGGGCATGAAGTCGTTCTTTTTGCGTCTCGTACGCAGTCTCGGAGCATGAAATCATGCTGCCGGAAGAATTTCTGACGTTTCTCGAGTCGAAGATCGGATCCAAAGGAACGCTGATCATCGATACGGGACTCTACAAGGGAACATACAGCACCCGACTCGAAGACATCAGGGCCGGATTTCTCGGCGTCGCTCATCCAACGCTGCGCGGCGCGCTGCTTCCGGTGATGCGCAATGTGGAGCTGAAAGTCCGCATCGAGGCCGACGGAGGCATTTATCAGGCGCCGGCGGCCGTTGTCCGGAACTCGCTGTCCGAGAGCGTTCCGCTTCTGTGGGTGGCTCCCGTCGGCGAGGCGGAGAAAATCCAGAGGCGTTCGTTCGTCCGCGTGCCGTCGATCCTGCGTGTCTCGCTCTTCAGATTGTCCGAAGTCGCCGACGACTTCGGCCTTCGCGAGTGGGTTCAGGCGACGGTCAGGGATATCAGTCTTGGCGGGGTCGGAATGTCCGCTCCGGCTGCGTTGGGCGGACGTTTCAACTTGAAGGAACGGTTTTTTCTTCGTTTTGCACTGTCCGGAGTTCCGTTTCTTCTCGCGGCGGCGCTCGTTCGAAAAAATCAGACCGACGACAGATGCGATTTGGGGTTCGCGTTCGAACAACTGCCTGTGATGCTGGAGAAGACGCTCGTTACGTTCATTCGCCAGTCCGAGCTGGCCGGAAGATAGCCGGGAAGGGAGGGAGCATGATGCCGGCCTCGAAGATCAGGGTTCTTGTCGTCGACGACTCTGCGTTCATGCGCAAGATCATCAGCGACATCCTTTCCTCAGATTCCAGAATCGAAGTCATCGGAACGGCGCGGGACGGAGAGGACGCGTGCGTCAAAGTCGCGTCGCTGCGTCCCGACGTGGTCACGCTCGATGTCGAAATGCCGAAGAAAGACGGCCTTGCCGCTCTCGAATACCTCATGAGCACGACGCCCGTTCCCGTCATTATGGTCAGCAGCCTGACGCAGGAAGGCGCGCAGGTTACGATGAAAGCTCTCTCCGCCGGAGCGGTCGACTTTATCGCGAAACCGTCCGGACATATCTCCCTGAATATGAAAGACGTGACCGCCGACCTCGTCGCGAAGGTCGTTGCGGCCAGCACCGCCCGGATCGGACCCATTCGCCGCGTCGAAGAACGTCCTCCGGTTGTCGTTTCGCCGCCGCGGGAGGCTCCCGTTCGTCCCGCGCTCCAGAAAGGACGGCCCGCCATCGTCGCGATCGCCGCTTCGACAGGAGGTCCGAGAGCGTTGCAGCACGTTCTGTCGCAGCTTCCCGGAACGTTTCCGCTTCCGATCGTCGTCGTGCAGCATATGCCGAAGGATTTCACGGGCTCCTTCGCGAATCGTCTGGACTCCATCTCGGCGCTGCACATCGTGGAAGGGTCCGAATCGCTGGATTTGCAGCCGGGTATGGCAGTAATCGCTCCTGGAGGCTATCATATGCTTGTCCGGCGCAGATTGTCCGGCGCGTATTATTGTTCTCTTTCCGACATGCCGCCGCTTCTGTCCGTCAAGCCGTCCGCGAATATCCTCTTTCTGAGCGTTGCGGACGAGGTCGGAGGAAACGTGATCGGCGTGATCCTTACGGGAATGGGACGGGACGGAACCGACGGCGCCATAGCGCTCCATGCAAAGGGAGCGCATATCATCGCAGAATCCCAGGAGACCTGCGTGGTGTACGGCATGCCGAAAGCTGCAGCGGAGGCGGGAATCGTGCATGAACTTCTGCCGTTGCACGAAATCCCCGAAGCCATTCTGAGAGCTGTGCGAGGATGAGATATTACGATGTCTGGGGATGATGAACCATGACGACGGGAATGGATATGAGTCAGTATCTCGGCGCGTTCCTTGACGAAGCCGGGGATAACCTGAAACATCTTGACGACCTGATTCTTCTGGTGGAAAGCGATCCGGCGAATCCCGGCGCGATCAACGAGATCTTCCGGTCCGCCCACACGCTGAAGGGAATGTCCGCGACCATGGGGTTCGAGAAAATGGCCGCGCTCACGCACGCCATAGAAGACATGCTTGACGGCGTCCGCAAGGGAGAGTATTCGCTTCGGGGGGAAGATATCGATCTCCTGTTCCGTTCCCTCGACACCATGCAGGCGATGGTGGACTCGATCCGCGGCGGCGGAAACGACGCGTCGGTGGAAACACAGGAACTCGTCGCATCGATCCGCGGAGCGGTGAAAGCGGACCGTTCCCCTGAGCCCGCACGGAAAGCCGAGGAAAAACAGCTCACCGGACAGGATGAGGAGTGGATCAAGGAGGCCCGCGGGCTCGGAATGAATGTTTTCGAGATCCGCGTCGTTCTGTCGCCGAGTTGTCTTCTCAAAGCGGCCCGTGCGTACATGGTCGTGAACCGTCTGGAAGAAACCGGAGATCTCATCAAGACGATCCCTCCCGTCGAAGCGTTGGAAAACGAACAGTTTTCCGATGAATTCCGGGTCTATTACAGCACGGGCGGCAACGCCGAACAGGTAGAGGCCGCGCTTTCCCGGATCAGCGAACTCGCCGTCGTCGAAGTGCGGGAACTGGGCGCGGGAGGAAAGGCTCCCGAAAAACGCGAAGAGCAGCACCGGAACCCCGTTGTTTCGGCCAAACGGGAGGACGCGCAGTCTGAACCGGCGCCCGAGCATGAGAGAACCCCGCAGGAGCACGACGCGGAACCTGCCGTCGCTTCCGTCGCCCCGAAGCAGCCGGAGGCGGCCGGAAAAGCGGACGGCGCGGCGCCGAAGAAGGCGCCGGAATCCGCCAAGAAGGCGTCCCAGACCGTACGGGTCGATATCGGTCGTCTTGACAAGATGATGAACCTTGTCGGCGAGCTTGTCATCGGCAAGGCCCGGATCGAACGCCTCGCGCAGGAATCGCGCCTCCGGGAGTTCGACGAACCGCTTTCCCAGCTCAGCCGGATATCCAGCGACATCCAGGAGCTTGTGACGAAATTCAGAATGGTGCCGGTGTCGTTTATTTTCGAGCGCTTCCCGAGACTCGTCCGCGATCTTTCGAAATCGCTCAAAAAGGAAGTTGCGCTCGTCCTCGAGGGACAGGAGACGGAACTGGACCGGACGGTTATCGACGAGATCGGGGAGCCGATGGTGCATCTGATCCGCAACTGCCTCGATCACGGAATTGAACTTCCCGAAGAACGCGTCAAAGCCGGAAAACCGGAAAAGGGAACGATCACGATCTCCGCGTATCAGGAGGGGAGCGGCGTCATCATCCAGGTTTCCGACGACGGGCACGGAATCGATGTGTCCAAGATCAAGGCGAAGGCGCTCCGGAAGGGGATCATCACCGAAGAGCAGGCCGAAACCATGTCGGAAGAGGAACTGTTGCAAATCATCCTCCTTCCCGGCTTCAGTCTCGCGGAAAAGGTGACGGACCTCTCCGGCCGTGGCGTCGGCATGGATGCGGTGAAGACAAAGGTCGAATCCCTCGGCGGGCAGTTCGAGGTCAACACGAAACTCGGCGAGGGAACGTCCGTTTTCGTCCGTCTGCCGCTGACGCTGGCCATCGTCGTGGCGCTGCTCATCAAGGTCGGAGACGAGATTTACGCGATTCCGCTGGAAAGCGTCGAGGAGACGATCCTCGTGAAACGGGAGAACGTGAAAACCGTTCACGGAACGCCCGCCACTCTTTTGCGCGGCGACGTTCTCGCGCTGTCGGATCTCGCCGCGATTCTGGGCACGACGACGCAGGGACGGGACGAGGTGGAATATCCGGTGGTCGTGGTCAAGGCCGGAAAGAACAAAATCGGATTCATCGTGGATGAACTCATCGGTCAACAGGAAATCGTCATCAAGTCGCTGGGGAAATTCCTCTCGAAGATCAAGGGAATCGCCGGCGCGACGATTCTTGGAGACGGAAACGTAGCGCTCATTCTGGACGTTTCTTCGCTCTACGCGCGCTAGACGGGAAAAGGAAGCGGGCGCCCCATGGAACTCAGGGACTTCAGCACTTTTCAGCTCGACGCGATTCGCGAAGTCGGGAACATCGGGACGGGAAACGCCGCCACCGCGCTGTCGAAGCTGCTTGACCGAACGGTGGATATGGATGTTCCGAAAGCCGAAATTGTTTCCATCTACGAGCTGGGGGAGCACTACGGATCACCGGAGACCATCGTCGCCGCCGTTTTTGTCCGCTCCGAAGGAGAGTTCCCGTGCAACCTGATCTTTATCCTCGAGGAGCACGAAGCGGGAATGCTCGTCGATCTTCTTCTGTTGCAGCAAATGGGGTCCGTCATGCCGGAACTCCCCGACGAGATCCGCGACAGCGCGCTTTCCGAACTCGGCAACATCGTCCTCAGCTCGTTCCTCAACGCGATCAATCTTCTCATGGGAACGACGCACATGATCTCCGTCCCGGGCGTCGCCCATGACATGCTCGGGTCGATCCTCGACGTCGTGGTCTCAATATACGGACAAATGGGAGACACTGCGCTTATCGTCAACACATCCCTGATGGTTTCCGGCGCGGATGCGCAGCTGTCGGGAAAGGTGATCATGATCCCGGATCCGGGGTCGCTCGAAACGCTCCTGGGAAAGCTACGGGTGCTTTAGGCCATGGATGCCGCCTATCACGTCGGCATGGCCGACATCATCGTGATAACGGCCCCGGCGACACTGGTCACTCTGGGTCTCGGGTCCTGCATCGGACTCGTCCTGTTCGATACTATAGGCAAGGTCGCCGGGATGGCGCACATCATGCTCCCCGAAAGCCACAGCGTCGCCGGCGCTCCGGTCGACAAGCCGGGAAAATTTGCGGATACCGCCGTTCCGACGTTGATCAGCGAGGTGTGCAAACAGGGAGCCCTCCGATCGCGTCTCAAGGCGAAGATGGCGGGAGGCGCGCAGATGTTCGCTCTTGCGGGAACGCAGTCCGAATTCCTGGCGGTGGGCGCGCGCAACATCAAGGAAACGACGGAAATGCTCCGGAAACACTCCATCAGTCTCGTAGCGAGCGACACCGGCGGCAACAGGGGACGAAGCGTCGAGTTTTCCACGGTGACATGGATGCTTGCGGTCAAGACACTCGGGAAGGGAAAGGTCGATATCTGAGAAACGGGAAAGGATTTGAATTCGGATGGCGGAAACGGGTGAGGTCGTCTTTGAGGCAAAGAACGAACCGACAAATGAACCGGCAAATACACTGACAGGCGAACCGGCCGCCGCCGACGAACGACCTCCTATGGTCATACCACCGGAGGTCTCGCGGGAACTGTGCTCCATGTTCGGGTGCACCCCCGATACGCTCGGACAATTGCTTTCCACGATCCATGGCGATCCGGAGAAAATCCTGCCCCTTCTCTCCGTCCTCTCCCCATCGTATGTGGCCGTCAAGGTCCGGTTCGAAACGCGACGGCAGAACGAATTCGCGGGGGCGCTGTGCATCGTCGGAAAGGGAATGTCCGGCGAGGTGATCGACGAAGCGATCTGGGTGGGGAGCAACGGGCTTCCGCGCACCTTCACGGTCGACGCGAGCTGGGAGTCCGTCCGGAATACCATACAGGAACTGAGTTCCGTCCTCGAACGCGTTTCGTACAAGCGAGTCCGGGAACCCATAAGCAAGGTCTTTTCCGCCACGGCGATCAACAGCCTCTTCAAATCCGACGAGAACATCGCTGAAGTCACTTCCCAGTTTTCGTCCGCACTCACATCCCAGTTTCATTACGACCTCGTCGTCGAAATCCGTGTGGAGCGATTCAACAAGACGCGACTTGACAGCGGCGGGCTCGGCGAACCGGATGCGAAGCCCGACACGCAGGAATCCGGCGTTGCGGACGACGTCCCGCTGCCGGTCGGCGATATTCGCATCGCCTGTGTTCCCGCCCTGGACCCGGTCAAGGGGCGCGCCGTGGTCGATCTGCGGCCGAACGACATCGTGGTTGTCGAGCTGCAGGGCGGCGGCCTTGCAAATATCCTGCGGCGAACGATGACGCGAAACGGAGAACTGAGCGCGTTTCCCGTCATGACCGCCGAGAAGCTCCCGAGCGGCCAAACCGCCGTGACGCTCGCGATTTCCGAAGGGATCAGGGGCGTGTTCAAAAGCTCGCCCGACCTTCGTGTAAAACTGGCGCCGAAGATGAATCCCTTTTCGAACGATGACGGAAAGTTGCCTCTCCTGGTCAAAATGCTCGCGGCGACAGCCGTAGCCGGGATTCTCTTTCTTTTCGCCTACATTCTCTTTCTGCGCTAGGAGGGTGCCGCGTGGCCCTGAAAGAAGCCGATGCCAGGCTGTGGGACGCATATCAGACGAATTCTGCGGCGGAAAACCGGGATCGGATCATTACCCGGTACCTGCCTCTTGTCAAGTATGTCTGCGCCAGGATGGCCGTATCGCCTCCATCCGGTCTGGATTACGAAGACTTGCTGAGCTTCGGCGTTTTCGGCCTTCTGGACGCCATAGACCGTTTTGACGTATCCAAGGGATTTTCCTTCCAGACATTCGCCGTTCCGCGTATCCGAGGCGCCATTCTCGATGAACTCAGGAAGTACGACTGGATATCCCGAACCGGTCGTGAAAAGCTTCAGCGGCTCGGGAAGGCGATGGATCAGGTCCTTCAGGACAAGGGCGGACTCGCGGACCATGACCTTATGGCCGTTCTCGAAATGGACGAGAAAGAATACAGGGAGACGCTCGAGCTGGCGAGCCGGAGCTACATCGTCTCCCTCGACGAAGTCATTGCGCTTGAGGACGGCGAGGTGACGCGGGACGGCGTCATCGCCGACGAGGACGCCGAAGAGGCTTCGGAACGCATCGAAGACGGAGACGACGTCGATCGCGTGAAAGATGCGCTCCGCCGGCTGCCGGAGAGGGAAATGCAGGTCATTTCGCTCTACTACTATGAGGGGCTGACGCTCAAGGAAATCGGAAAAATCCTCGGAGTTACGGAATCGAGGGTTTCCCAGATTCACGGGAAAGCCCTTTCCGTTCTTCGGGGTCTCCTGCGATCGTAAGAAAAGGTTTTGGGGGAACACAGCAATAGGAGGGAATGCAGACTATGGGGAATGATGTCCGCGTTGAGCGCCGCGAAGACGGGGTGTACCTGGTCGCCGAACCGAATGCCCCCCTGTCCGTCTCGTCAGTCGTTTTTCTCCTGAAGACGGAGAATATCCCCGATTATGACGGAGACGCCGTGGCGAGTTTCGTAAACGGTCACGGAGCCAAGTCCGTAAAGGTGTCGGAGCGGGTTGAAGGTCAGGAAACCGACAAGGCCGCCGAAATCGATGTTCAGGTCGGATCGGACAAACTCAGCGCGGACGTATGGATTGAGCCGCCTCTCGGAAATGCTCCCCAGCCGACGGAAGAGGATGTGGTTCGGAAACTGCAGGAAAAGGGCGTCGTTCACGGCCTGTTGCGGGAAAACATCCGCGATCTTCTGAAGCGATGCGATTTCGGCCACTGGATTCGGGTTGCCGAGGGGACTCCGGCGATTGACGGCGTCGACTCGGAGGTGGAATACAAGATTGTGTTCGGCTCCGCGAAACCCAAAGAGGTGGAGGAAGGGCAAAACGTCGACTTCCGTGACACAAGTTCGGTGACGTCCATCTTGAAAGACCAGCTTCTCGCAACACGGACGCCGGCGACGGAAGGCAGGGAGGGGATGAACGTTCTCGGGGCGCCGATTCGGGCGAAAAACGGGCGCGAACGGACGATCCCTTCCGGGAGCGGCGTGCGGATATCGGAGACGGGAAACGAACTCTATGCCGATATCGCCGGACACCTTGTCCTCAAGAACGGAAAACTCAACGTCCTTCCGATCTTCCAGGTCGACGAGGATCTCGACTTCAGCGTCGGGAATATTGATTTCGTCGGGGCGGTCCTGGTTCGCGGCTCGGTTCGGGAGGGTTTTTCTATCGCCTCCTCGGGGGATGTCGAAGTCAACGGCGTCGTCGAAGGCGCCAGGATACAGAGCGGCGGAAACATTCTGATTCACGGCGGAATCCGGGGAATGTCAAAGGCGCGCATCTCCGCCGAGGGCGATGTCTCCGCAGGATTCATCGACCAGGCGAACGTTCGAACCAAAAAGAACCTCAACGTCAAGAATGCTGTCCTTCACAGCGATGTAGGCGCGCATGGCTCTGTTGTGGTTGTGGGAGGGAGTAAGTCACAAATCGCGGGCGGAAAGATTCAGGCCGGAAACGAAGTCGTATGCCTCAATCTTGGAAGCGAAATGGGAACCCGCACCGAGGTGACGGTCGGCGTGCTGCCCGAGTACGTCGAACGGCGAAAGGAGCTTCTGGCGGCTCTTGACGCGGATGAAGCCAATCACAAGAAGATCGAGACGAACATCCAGTATCTGAAGAAGCTCGAAGCGACGGGGCAGCTTGACGAGACGAAACGGGGCATCCTGATCAGCCTGATGAAGGCGAACTTTCAGCTCCAGTCCAAACTCAAGACGGAACAGAACGAGTTCCGGGAGCTTGAGGAGCTTGTCGAAAAAAGCAAGACGCAGGGGGCGGTTCGCGTCAAGGGGGTCTGTTACCCCGGCGTGACCGTGTCCATGCGGGGATTGACCTATATTGTCAGAGAGGAGCAGAAATTCTGCTCGTTCATCTATGACGGAGGGGAAATCAAGGTCAAACCCTATGACTATTAACGCGGATCCCGGAGAAGAAATCCGCTCGCTCCTGTAAGGAGGACGGCATGGTACAACCGGTTCAAATGCAACTCTCGCACCTGAATCTGGAGCACGCCGTGAAAAACGTTCACGAAGCGACCGCGCAGGCTCTCCAGACCGGAAGGGAAGGAGAGGCCGTCGCCGCGGCCGTTCAGCGGGACCAGACGGTTCAGCCCTTTGAGGCGTCGGAGGAACCTTCGGGCGTGCGGGTGCGCAAGGAGCGCGAACGACAGGAAGGACGCGAAAAGGGGCGGAAAAAGCGGGCTACGGGGCAGGAAGACGAATCTCCGGACGACGAAGTCGCGCGGGAAAATACGGGGAGGCTCGATTTCTATGCGTGACGTTGCGTCAAAGGTCCTGGGATACGTCACCGTAAGCGGAGACCGCGGATTGTTCCGGGGGGCGCTCCTTGCGGTGGACTTTCGCGGCATTCCTCTCGACTTTCGCTATACGGAGCCCATCCGTCCGACGAAGCTCGAACGCGTCCTTTACGGACAATCCCTTGAAGTCTATCTGCGCGAAGAACTCATCCTCACAAGCCTGGCGAAGGCATGCGAGGTCCGTCCCGTCTTCTGGATCGTCTCGGATGCGTCGCTTCTCGCTCCGCTCAAGCGCGTCGTGAATGCGAAGGTCTGCGCCCTGTCGGCGAGTACGAACCGCCCTCTCGGAGCGACGGGCGATCTCGAGCCGCAACAGGAGCCGGGAGTCTTCCTGTTGCAGGCGGACGCGGTCAGCGCCCCCTTGCGCCTCTTCCTTCCGGATCTTCGCGAAGACGAGGCCCAGAGCGTTTCGCGTCTGCTTGTCGAGGCCGCGTCGACGATGGAGTTGCTCGAACCCTTTTCCCGTATAGAAAAGGCGCTCGGCGTCGTGGAAGAAGAAACGGATGGAACAGGCAACCCGCACTGAGGAAATTCGGGACTATTTTCGGCGACTCTTTCTCGGCAAGATTCGCGTTCATTCCCTGTCGACGCCCGGGAGCGCCTCGGCCGTCGAGATTCGCACCGGAAAACGGACGATTGCGGTGTACAAGGGGGCATCGGCCGCGAGAGTGGTCAGCGTCTCTCTCGTCGGAACGCGTTCCATCCTGTGTTCCAGCAAAACCCTTCAGATGCGGTCTCTTTCCCGCGACGCGAAAGGAGTTGCGATCGTCCCGCACCCGGCTGAAGTCCGCGGATGCGTGTTGGGTGAACTCGCCTCCGGGATTCGGAACGGCATGCGCCTCATGCGCGTTCTGCCCCAGGAGCGGATGAACCGCTCTTCGTATGTCGCCCGGAGACCGCTTTCCGGCAAAAGGATTTTCCTCGCGTTCTACAGCCCCGTGATTTACGAGGCGATCCTCAAAACCGCGCTCAATCGGCAGAAGGGAACGCTTTTGATCTGGTATAATCTCGAAAGCAGAGCGCAAACGCCCTACGGAACATTTCTTATGAAAAAACTTGGCGAGGGCGGCGGCTTCGAATGGGAGTGGTCCCGCGCGGACGGTCCCAATGGAGTGTAGCAGCCGGAGGTGATTGAGGCTCAAGGGAAAGCGTCCGGGAAAATCGACTATGGAACACGGCTTCACAATCACCTATCTGGAGGGTCGATGAACCTATGACCGAAGAGAAAAAACCCGTAACGCCTCCGGTTCAGGAAGGGGAAATTGCGGAGTGCACCGTTGAACAGATCATGCCGTACGGCGCGTTTGTCCGTTTGAAGTCAGGCCAGAGAGGCATGATCCATATTTCCGAACTCTCCGCAAGTTATGTCAAGAAAGTCGAAGATATCCTGCAACTTCAGCAGGAAGTCCGCGCCAAGGTCATCAAGATCGACGAAAAGGGACGCATCGATCTGTCGATAAAGCGCCTCGAAGATCGGCCGTCACGGCAACACTCGGGCGCCGGACGCGAGGACACCTTCGAAAAAAAGATCACTTCGTTCCTGAAGATCAGCGAACAGAAAATCGCCGATCTCAACAGCAAGGCGAACGCGTCGAAATCGAGCAAAAAGCGGCCCGCGAAGCCGAAGTAATGCGATCATTTTTTTCATTTTCCTTTTCGGAGGGCATATTCCGCCCTCTTTTTTTTATTCCCTGCGATACCCAGGATATGCGCATCGTCACACGACAGATGAAGGACCGGAAATTTCGCCGGAACATGGTTCTTGCGGCGGGATGCCATTGTTCTCACGGCCTCCCGAGGGTTCTCCTCTGCAATCCTCTTCACAAAGGACGTCCGTTCCCGACGTTGTTCTGGCTCTCCTGCCCCTTCCTTCGAAAGAAATGCGCAACACTGGAAACCGCCGGAGGCGTGCGGGAACTTGAATCCGCGCTTTCGCCGCTTGAAACCGAATGGGCGCAGTATCATCGTGTCTATGCGGCTCTTCGGTCCCTCCTGATACAACCCGCTGCGCGCGCGTATTTCCTCAAAAGACGCGCCGCCGCCTTACGGGCCCTTCGTTCGACGGGGGTCGGCGGGACGATGCAGCCGGAAAAATCCGGCGAGATCGGGGTCAAGTGTCTTCACCTACAGGTCGCCGCGTGGCTCGCCCTCGAGACGCATCCGGCCGGAGACTGGCTTGAGGAAAAAATCGGCGGCGATGCGTGCGGCGAACCCGAACGACACGGGTGTCAATGCGTCGTATAATTTGCCAAGCGTCCGGCAATTACACGAAAGGGTGAGGTTCCATGTGGAAAGGGCGGTTTTCTCAGGAAACGTCCGATGTCGTTCGGGATTTTACGCAATCCCTCGACATCGACTGGTGTCTTGCGGAGTTCGATATACAGGGCAGCATCGCCCACGCTCTGGCGCTTGCGAAGGCGGGGCTGATATCGTCCGGCGAGGCCGTTGCGATCCGCGAAGGGCTGATGCGAATCCTTGCGGAGATACGTTCCGGCGAGTTCACGCCGTCCGCCGACCTGGAAGATGTCCACATGAACATCGAACATCGCCTGACCGAACTGACAGGCTCCGCCGGAGCCCGTCTGCATACGGGGCGGAGCCGGAACGACCAGGTCGCGACGACGATGCGGCTCTTTTTGAGGAGCAGGCTCCTGTCGCTGGCCGACGGGATGCTGCGCCTGCTCGATGCGTTGCTCGGCGCGGCGCGAAAGCACCGGGAATGCATCGTCCCGGGGTACACGCACCTGCAACAGGCCCAGCCGATAACGCTCGGGCATTACTGGATGGCGCACGTCGCTGCCTTTCGAAGGGATCTCGAGCGCCTTCTCTTTGCGCTCGACTCCATGACGGAGTGTCCGCTCGGGGCGGGCGCCCTGGCCGGTTCGACATTGCCTCTGGACCGGGCGTACGCCGCGGCGCTTCTCGGTTTTTCGGGACCGACGGAAAACAGCCTGGACTCGGTGGGACAGCGGGACTATATCTTCAACTACCATTCCTTTGCGGCGATGTTCGCGGTCCACGCGAGCCGTCTCTCCGAAGATCTGGTCCTGTATAGCTCGCAGGAATTCGGATGGATTCTCCTGCCCGACGCCTTCTGCACCGGGTCGAGCATGATGCCGCAGAAAAAGAACCCGGATGTTCTGGAACTCATCCGCGGAAAGACGGGACAAGTCATCGGGCATCTGCTCGACCTGCTCGTCTCGCTGAAGGGGCTTCCAATGACCTATGACCGGGATCTCCAGGAAGACAAACGCGGCATGGAATTCTCCCTTGCCGTGGTCGAGTCGGTCCTTGCCGTCCTCCCCCCGCTTCTTTCGGCCGTCGAAGTCGACAAAGAACGCGCCGTTCGCGGCATGTCGGACGGATTCGTCCTCGCTACCGACGTGGCCGAATACCTCGTAGAAAAGGGCATTCCTTTCAGGGATGCGCACTGGAAGGTCGGTCGGATCGTCCGGGACTGTCTGGAAAAGCGAAAAACGCTCTTCGACCTTACATGCGAAGACTGGAAGACTCTCCTTCCCGAGGCAGGCGACGATTTTGCCGGCATCCTGTCTCTCCGGGCAAGCGTCGAACGGCGGACGACCTTCGGCGGGACGGCTCCGGAGGAAGTTGCGCGCAGAATCAGCGACGCAGAAAAGTCGCTTCACGAATATAGACGCATGCTTGAGGCGCATCGAAAGACTCATTCGACGGCAGGGGAGTTGCTCGGTTCGGCAAGCCCGCATGAGACGGAGATGGCGCTGATGAAGCATATGCCGAATTCTTCTTCCTGCAACCCACTATGCAGCGGAAGACCGGCGTGATAGAATACCCGAGTCTTGTGCGGCGACCCTTGACACCACCGGTTTCGGTGTTTATACTTTCTGAGCTGTCGAAGACATGGGGAAAGCAAAACGCCCTTGTCGCGTGAGCCGTTAGCTCAGCAGGTAGAGCACCGGACTTTTAATCCAATGATCGAATCGAAATCGCGGGAACCCTTGCTATCACAGGGGTTCCTTTTTTTGTACCCTCAAAATAGGCACCGGACGAGCGATTGCACTACAATTTATTCTCCCGACATGACCGATTTTCAAGATGCTGGGTTTGTAAGGTTCTCGTTCTGCGAATGTAAACTCTCCTGTAAGCGTTCCATCGCTTCACGTGACGCTCTCCGACATTGCAATGACGCAGTAAGAGCGATATTTCTTGACCTTGACGTCTACATCAAATGAGTTACAATATGGTAGCAGGAATAGTAACACTTATTCAGAAAATCACAAGACGGGGGGGGTGAAAACGGATGATGGTGCAGACGAAAGCGCGTATCGTTCGGGGACGGTCTTTTTCCAACATGCGGAGTTTTGCGAAGGAAGCCGGAGTATCTCATTTCTGGTGGAGGTTGTTCGAATCTGGGCGCGGCGGGCTTCCGGAGGACGCGTTGGAGAAGGCCGCGAAAACGCTTGGCGTGCCCGTGGCGGAGATTGCGGATGAACGCGGTTTTCCGGTCGGGGTGTAGGCATGAAAAAAGCCGCTCCGGCGGGCGTTCCGGGAAACGGCGGAAAGGAGATCGTCTATGAAAAATCATATCAGTTTTGTCGGAAATGAGCAAGCGAAAGCGGAAATTGACCGGCTGGCGTTTGGCGACGATGTTGCGGCTTCCCCAGAAGTGCAAAAAATGTGGGACGAAATGGACGACGATGCCGAACAAGTCGAACGAGAGTTCCGCCGGCAAGACCAGAAACAAGCGGCTCAAGTGATGCTCGCGATGAGGCGAACCGCCAGAAAACAGACAAAACCGTTCGTAATAGGAATGTTCCGTCGCTCCGTTGCGCGATCCCCGCGGATGCAAAAGAGTTTCCGTCGTCCTTCGCGTACGGCCGTAGGCGCATCATCGCCAGGTGGCGGAGGATCACCGGGCGGCGACTCCGGAGGCAGCGAACCGCCTCAAGGTGATCCAGACTTACCTTCCTTCCGCTTCGTCCGAAGCGGGTTAACCCATTCGTATCTGAAATCTGACAGGTTCATTCCCTCGTGGCGTCCTGGACGTCTCGGGCCGATGTCGCATGCCCTTTTGCGGGGGTGGTCCCGATGACATCCCGACGAGCGACGCAATGCGAAGCGGTCCTTCAGTGGCTCCGGACAGGACGGACGATCAGCGTTCCCGAAGCGGAACGGGATCTTGGCGTCTACCGACTCGCTCCGAGAATCCACGAACTCCGGAAGGCCGGGTACATCATCCTTTCAATCCGCGACTCCGAACGACCGGACGGATTCGTTCGATACCTGCTGATCGGGGGCGACGCGGCATGAACTTCCGAGACTGGCAATCCCTCACCGACGAACAGTACATAGAGGAAACAATCGTGGCCGAATATCGCCCGGAACTCAGGGAACTCGCCGAAGAAGCTGCATCCATCCCGGAAAAGTGGACCAAAGAACATCGGCGCGAGTTCTCGGAGGGTCTACAAAAGGGTTGGGAAGCGCAGTTAAGAGCGCAGATCCGGCGGATACGAGGGTGCGGAAATGCGTGACCTTCTCGACTGGCTTGAAACTCACGTGCCCGGTGGCAGGTTGCAGCAGGACCGGGACACGTACCTGGTATGCAGCCCCCTTCGGGATGATCGGACGCCTTCCTTCTCGGTGAGCCTGTCGAAGCGTTGCTTCTTCGATCATGGGACATCTGAAAGCGGGACTCTGAGCGAGTTGGCTTCCCTT
Organism: uncultured Synergistaceae bacterium; assembly: GCA_964451935.1. Lineage (GTDB taxonomy): Bacteria > Synergistota > Synergistia > Synergistales > Aminobacteriaceae > CALFXN01. Next base: position 18,524 of record CAYVKE010000051.1, read on the forward strand.
CTCGGGTGCGAAGCTCCAACGTGGGAGCCAGAAGAATCCCGCGAGGTGAAAGACTCTCCGGCCCGGGCCGAAGCGAAGAAAGACGCGACTCCCGACGCGGTGAAGTTGTGGCGAGCTGCGAAGCCTGCGGGAGCGGACCACGGGTATCTCGTCAAAAAGCATGTAACGCCTCATGGTTGCAGGGAAATTCTGACCGGCGGCGAACGTGTGCTTTTGGTCCCGGCGTACGGCGAAGCCGGGGCGCTTGCCGGGCTGGAAAGGATATGGCCGGACGGCAGAAAGAAACACCTGGGCGAAAAATCCGGGGCGTTTCTCCTTCTCGGGGAGCTGCCGGCTGGGCGTCCGCTTGTCTTGACGGAAGGTTTTGCAACCGGCGCGTCGGTGCATGAGGCGACAGGATACGTGACAGTCGTTTGCTTTGGCGCGGCGAATGTCCCGACGCTTGCAAAGCGCCTCCGGGAACAATACCCGGACATGGAGATCGTCGCGGCGACGGACAATGACGACGCCGGACGCAAGGCGGCGGCTGAGTGTCCGGCTGGAACGCTCGCCGTCATTCCGAGCGGCGCAGAGCATACGGACTGGAACGATGCTTTCTGCCTCATGGGAGCGGACGAAACGCGGAAGCTCTTTGACGCAAAGCTCGGAAAGGCCCGGGCGAAGGTTCCGAAACCGCGCCCGCGAATCGTCATGTGGAATGCGGAAGATCTGATGAAAGCTGAACTCCCCGAACCGAAGTGGGCTATCCCCGGGATTCTTCCGGAAGGACTCGGAATCCTGATCGGCGGTCCGAAGCTCGGGAAATCGCTGATGTCCCTCCACTTCGCGGTGTCGGTCGCGATAGGCGGCCGCGCTCTCGGGGCTTTCGATGTCGAGCAGGGAAGCGTCCTTTATCTCGCGTTGGAAGATGTCGCGCGGAGGTTGCAGGACCGGCTCCGGAAAATGCGAGTCGCGGCAAACCTTGGGAAGCTCGACTTCGCCGTACAGTGGCCGCGCATGGATGCGGGCGGACTCGGAGAGCTGGAAAACTGGCTGAAATCGCATAAGGACGCGCGTCTCGTAATCATCGACACGCTGCAATGTTTCCGTCCTCCGAAGAAGAGTCGGGGCGACTCGTACGCGGAAGACTACGCCGTCATGCGGGAGTTGAAGCGTCTTGCGGACGAACATTCGGTACCGATTCTGCTTGTTCATCACAGCAACAAGGCGATCAATCATGTCGCCGACGGGGGCATGAAAGACTTCCTTGAGGCGTCGTTGGGGAGCCAAGCCATAACGGGCGCGGTCGATGCGGCGATTGTCCTTTCACGTTCGCGGATGTCGAAAGTGCTGACGCTCTCGATAACCGGCCGTGACGTTGAGGAAAAGGAAGTCGCCGTGTCGGTCGATGTCGAGACGCTTTCCTATCGGGTCGAAGGAGATCCCGCAATTCTCCGCGTATCCGCCGAGCAGGAGAAGATCGTCAAGGCTCTCCGCGAGAGGAAAGAACCGATGTCGCCGAACGAGATAGCGATATACACCGGAATGAAACCCGGAACCGTCAAGAGTGCTCTATCGAGACTCCTTCAGAAGTCTCTCGTCATATCGGAGAGAGGGAAATACACCATTCCCTTCTTCGAGGAAAGTGGAACCCGTGGAACTCTTGGAACCCGTGGAACTTCTGGAACTCTTGGAACCGATGACGATACGGTTCCACGGTTCCAAGATGCAGAAGAAGGTTGGAACCCTGACGGACGCAGTGATACCAAGCATCCGGACGTGACGGTTCCAAAGGTTCCAAGGGTTCCACAAGTCTGTGAATCCGATGGAACCGTCATTGTTGCGGATTCGACAGGGCCGAAGGAAGCTCTTCTCCCTCGCGGTTCCCTTGAGAAGATCGCTTCGACATCCGGCGTTCCGGTCGATTTGATCCGCGAGAGTTTGAAGCCGCTCCTGGAATCCGGGCGAATCGTCCTTTCCGGAAACGACATCTACGAGAACCCGACGCGTCCGAACGTGGAAGATCCGTCAGAAGCGATCGAGGACGAC
>CAYVKE010000052.1:0-20507 GCA_964451935.1 uncultured Synergistaceae bacterium
GCGATCTGAAGGCAGCGGAAATACGCATCCACAGCGTCTCCATGTCGTCCGAGCCGTTCAAGAGACTTTGCGATATTCAACTGGATCGGGAGGGAGTCCGGAGATTTCGATTCGGCTTTCCGGAAAAGACGGAGCGCGTCTTCGGACTTGCCGGAGTCCAGCAGGAGGACGCCCCTGTCGTTGAGTTCGGCCGGAGTCGTCCGCGTCCCCCACCAAAAACCGAGAGCCGCCACGGCGCAGAAAATCAGAGCGCCGAAAACGACGCGCCGCTTCCGTCTCGCTTCCCTTTCGCCCGTTTCGTCGATCTCAGCAAGCAACTGCTGCTCGACATCCGATACGACATCCTGCGGGGGAATATATCGCCTGACGGGAATTTCGCGTTCTCCGGACAACGGAACTTCTTCGAGCGCAGCAGTGACCGGAATTTCCCGGATATCCGCCTCGCCCGTCGTCCGCCCGGCGGTTGTCGGGGGGATTTCTCCCGTTTCCGGAAAACCTGCGGGAACGTCAAAGGGACCTCTTTCGGGCGGTCGCCGTATGATCTCTTCCGGAACCGGGGGTTCGTCGGTCCGCGCCGCAAGTTTCTCCGGAATCGGCATCGAATCCGCCCGTTCCGGAATGTTTTCGGGGAGCTGTTCCCTGGGGGGCGCCGAGGGTTCCCGGGAAGTTTCCGAGGGAATCTCTCTCAGAACCTTTTCCGAAGCCTCCTCGGGAATCTCTTCAGGAGTCCGGTCCGGAAATACGATGGGGAAAACTGAAGCATTCCCGGCGGGTGCAACGGGAAGACCAAGGATTTCGGCATTTCCGGCGACTTCGGAAGGGCGGGACGCGTCCGTTCCGGCGCCGTCCGAAAGCGGCTTCTCCCGCAGCCAGTCTTCAAAGGATCGTTGCATCGTACAGAGTCTCCATAAGAAATGTGCCTCTTCATGGTTCGTATTTTGTATCGACATAACAATCATACACAGTGTAGCAAATGATGGGTGCATTCGGCAATCGAAAAGGACACAAAAAAGGGGCCTTTCCCGAAAGAAAGGCCCCTTCGTCATTTCTGGTGCGGAGGGGGAGACTCGAACTCCCACAGCCTAGCGGCCACAAGGTCCTTAGCCTTGCGCGTCTACCGGTTCCGCCACCCCCGCGCAACGAAGGGAATTATACCCGTCGACGCCAACGGCGTCAATATGGTTTTTAGGACGGTCTTCGTTCTTTTATGCGCGCCGCTTTCCCGCTGAGTTTCCGGAGATAGTACAGCTTCGCCCTCCGGACCTTCCCCTGCCGCTTCACTTCAATCTGGTCGAGAGACGGGCAATGCAGCGGGAAGATACGCTCCACGCCGACTCCGTTCGAGACCTTCCTCACGACGAAGGTCTCGTCGAGGCCCCCGTGTTTCCGGGCTATGACAACGCCTTCGAACATCTGAATACGTTGTCTGGTTCCCTCGGTTACCTTGACGTGCACCCGTACGGTATCGCCGGGACGGAAATCCGGCGCCTCGTTCTTCATGTACTTTTTCTGGACCAACTCCATGGCATTCATGCCAAGCCCTCCTTACCGCTCTCGTTATCTCCATCCGAAAAAACGATCCAAAACCACCGCTACAGCGCTTCTCACGGCCAGGTGATTGTATTCTCCCCTGCCGCCGGAGAGAGGCGTCATCATCATGGTGCATTGCCGAACCGCATCGTCGTGCAGACCGTGCGCCGTTCCGAAGACGAACAGGACGGGCTCGTCCCGTTCCAGAATCATCCGCTTCGCCTCAAGACCGGGAACGGCGTCCGCGCGATTCGCCGCACTCGTCCCCACGATGCACGGGTCCATTTTTTCCTTCTCGCGTATCCACCGGACGGCTCTTTCGAGCGTCGCGACGCCTTTCACGAGAGAGAACGCCTTCGCCCTGTCCGGGTTGTGTCGCCCCCCGTATCCCTCGGTCCAGTGACGCGTCAAAACCCCGAGCATTTCCCGCTGGCTCGGAAGGGGCGTCACGACGAGAAGGCGATCGACGCCGTACGTTCTGCACGAACGGCACACGTCGGAGACATCCAGTCCGGTCAACGCGGCCGTCGTCTTCTGTCCGTCGCGGTCGCGGACCGGATGATGCACCAGGGCGACGTAGACGCCATGGGAAAGATACGGCCGGATATCCGCCCTTCCGAGAAGATCCGGTCTCCGCGAAAGCGTTCGGGTCACGGCCTGGCGGCGACGCCACGCATTGACGAGCGAGTCGTTTCCCGACGCAAGCACCGGAGGCGCCTCGCGCCCCTCCCAGACTGCGGGACGCGTGTAATGCGGGTGATCGAGCATCCCCCTGTAAAAGGAGTCCTCCGACACGGCCTCGCTGCGTCCGACCACTCCGGGAACCAATCGCGCCATCGCATCGATGACCGCCATCACCGGAACTTCTCCGCCCGTGAGAACGCAATCGCCTATGGAAAACTCAAGGTCCACTTTGGTTTCGGAAATCCGCTCATCGATTCCCTCGTAATGACCGCACAAGAAACAGACGTGCGTCCGGGAAGCGAGATTCTCTATCATTTCCTGCGTCACCGCCGCCCCCTGCGGCGAAGGGTACGCCACAAAGGGTTCTCCCCGTTCCCGACCGACCGCATCAAGCGCCTCGCCGAGCGGCCCGGGCATGAGAACCATGCCGCCGGCCCCGAAGGAGTAGTCGTCCACCTGACGATAGTTTCCAACGCCGAAATCGCGCAGGTCGACGATACGGACGTCGAGAAGTCCATTCGCAACCGCCCTCCCGATGATGCTCGTCTTCAGGAAACCTTCGAAAAAATCCGGGAATGCGGTGATCACCGTTACTTTCATACGTCCCACAGGCCCTCGATGAGTCGAACTCTCACGGTTTTCCGTACGGGATCCACGGAGGCGATGAACGATGCGACCGCAGGAATGAGGTGCGTCTTGCCGTCTTCGGACTCGACGCAGTAAAGATCCTGCGCTCCCCCCTGGTAGACGTCCTTCAGGACGCCCAGTTCCTCTCCGGTCTCGTCGGACAGGACTTTCGAACCGACAAGGCCGTCGATCCAATACTCCCCTTCCGGAAGCTCGACGCGTTCGTCTTCGTCGACGACGACCTGCGCGCCCCGGAAACGCTCGGCCTCGGAGCGATCCGTCAGCTCCTCGCTCTCGAGAAGGAACACCCTGTTGCTGTCCTCCCAGCGAAGCCCGCGTATCGTAAGCGTCCCCATGGAACGACCGTCAGGACGGCGAAGCTCAAGGCGATCCATGGAAAGAAAACGATCGGGGTAATCGGTGAGCGGAAAGAGTTTCAGTTCCCCCCGTAAGCCGTGAGGGCCCGTAACCATCCCGATGACGATTTCTCTCCCTGCCATGAACGCCTCACTCCTCCTGGATGTCCACTTCCACCCGCTCTCCCGATTTGACCGCCGCCGCCTTGCAGAGCAATCTGATGGAGTTTATCGTGGCGCCCCGTTTGCCGATGATGCGGCCGATATCCTCGGGGTCCACACGAATCGTGACCACTGTCATGCCCCGGTCGTTCGATTCCGCTACCACCGTCGCCCCTTCAGGTCGGGTTACAAGCTTTTCGACGATATATCGGACCAGATCGCCGTAATCGGGCATATCGCCTTATTCCGCGCTCTTCTGCGGGGAGAATTTCTCCCAGACGCCAGCCTGCTTCAGAAGCCCGCGCGCCGTATCCGACGGCAGGGCCCCGTTTTTGAGCCAGTGCAGGGCGCGTTCCTCGTCCACCGTGATCTTCGCCGGATCCTGAAGCGGATCATAGACGCCGATCTGTTCGATAAACCGTCCATCCCTCGGAGAACGGGAATCGGCCACTACGAGCCGGTAGAAGGGAAGCTTTTTCCTTCCGTGTCGCGCAAGTCGAATGCGCACCGCCATTCACACACACCTCCATCTGAACTGTTGAGACTCTGTATTGTCATGGACGGAAGGGCGAACCAAACCCCTTCCCTCCGAACAATCTGCCTATAGAGGACCCTTTTCGTCCCTTTCCGAACTGCTTCCAGAGCTGATTCATCTGCTCGTACTGTTTGAGCACCTGGTTGACGACCTGGACGCTCGTTCCCGACCCCTCGGCGATACGCCGGCGCCGGCTTCCCTTTATTATGGCGGGATTTCTTCGCTCTCCCGGAGTCATGGACTGGATGACCGCCTTCACCCGCTTCAGGCGGCCCGGGTCGAGATCTCCCGAGTTGACCTTGAGTTTCGAGGCGCCGGGGATCAGGTCGACGAGCTTTTCGAGCGGCCCCATCTTCTCGACCTGTTCGAGCTGAAGCAGGAGATCGTCGAGCGTGAGGCGGTTCTTCTTCATGGAGTCCGACATGCGGTCCACGTCGTCCTGCGACGTGACCTGCTGCACCTTTTCGGCGAGGCCGACGACGTCGCCCATTCCCATGATCCGCTGGACCATGCGCTTCGCGTCGAACACTTCGAGAGCGTCGGTTCCCTCGCCCATTCCGACGAACTTCACGGGAGCGCCGGTGACGGAACGCACCGCAAGAGCGGCGCCGCCCCGCGCGTCGCCGTCGAGTTTCGTCAGAACGAGTCCCGTGACGCCAAGACGGTCATGGAAGGCGGACGCAACGCGAACCGCTTCCTGCCCGGTCATGGAATCGAGGACGAGAAGGATTTCCGTCGGGCGCATCTTCTCCTTCAGGAGGACGAGTTCGTTCATGAGTTCTTCGTCGACGTGCAGTCGTCCGGCGGTATCCAGAAGAATGACGTCGTTCAGATGACCGGCCGCATACGCAAGGGATTTTTCCGCGACGACGACGGGGCGCGTCTCCCCGTTTTCCGGGCCGTAAAACCCGATCTTGGACTGTGCGGCCAGGACGTTGAGCTGCTCGACGGCCGCGGGCCTGCGAAGATCGCATGCCACGACGAGAGGCGCGTGCCCGCGCGAAAGCATCCGCGCGAGCTTGACGGCGCTCGTCGTCTTTCCGCTTCCCTGGAGGCCGACCATCATGACGATCGTCGGCGGCTTGGAAGCGATCGCGAGCGGCGTGGTTTCGGCGCCCATCATCGCGATGAGTTCTTCATATACGATGGCGATGACGTGCTGCGCTGGAGTGATCGATTCAAGGACGTCGCGCCCCACCGCGCGAGTCCGGATGCCCTCCGTGAGGGATTTGACGACCTTGTAGTCGACATCGGCCTCGAGAAGCGCCCGCCTGACTTCGCGGAGGGCTGTATCGACATCTGCTTCGGTCAGCTTGCCCTTGCCTTTGAGCTTGTCGAAAATACCTTCCAGGCGTTCCCTCAGAGCATCGAACATGGTTTCTCTCCCCCTGTTGCTTCCTTCAGGCGCTCCTCCAGCTCCCCGATGCGGGCCTCAAGAAGGTGAATCCTCTTCATGAGCCCCAGAGTGCTTTCCGCTTCCCCGAGACGGTCTCGCGCCCGCAAAACGAGGTCGTGAGCCGCCTGGCGGGTCACTCCGAGACGTTCCGACATTTCCGCGAGCGAAAGATCCTCGCACTCGTGGAGTTCGAAGGCTTCCCGCTGCTTTTCCGTCAGAAGAGGAGCGTACAGATCGTACAGCCGATTATAATGGATTCTCTGTTCCAGTCCCCCATCGACACGCACGGCTATCGCATCCCCTTCGGCAGGCGCAGAGGATTATAGGTTCCGCGCAGGACTCTGTCAAGGTTTTTCGCTTGACACGCAAGGACTGGACAAACCATTTCTTTCCTGCAATCATAGCGGGAACATCGAAAGCTCACGAAAACGGAGGGATGAACAGGATGCCGGATTCAGTCAATGTCTTTGAGGAATCGAGACAGGCGTCGCGCAGGCTTCTCGGACAGGCGATCGTCAAGGCCATGTCCGCTAAGGGGTTCATCGCGGAATACGCCGATACGAAGGAGCAGGCCATGGATGCCGTACTTCGGATCATCCCCGAAGGAGCGAGCGTCGGGATCCCGGGGTCCGTCACGATTCGCGAGATCGGGGCCTTCGAGAAGCTCCGGGAGAGAGGGTGCGCGATTTTTCACCACTGGGATCCCTCGTTCACTCCCGAACAACGGAAACAGGCATGGAAAGACGAAGCCGCGGCCGATTACTTCCTGACAAGCTCGAACGGAGTGACGCATGACGGCATGCTGGTCAACATCGACGGAAACGGCAATCGCGTCGGCGCCATGGCCTGGGCGGACAATCCCATCATCTACGTCATCGGCGTCAACAAGGCGTCGCGGGACATCCAGTCCGCGCTCGACCGGATCCGGGATCACGCGACGCCTCCGAATGCGCTGCGGCTCCATGTCGACACCCCATGCAGCAAGGTCGGCCATTGCGTCGACTGCGACGCCTCGACGCGGGTGTGCCGGGCCGTCCTCATCCTCGAGCGTCCGACAATGGGGAGAAAGACGCATGTCATTATCGTCGGCGAAGACCTGGGCTATTAGGACCGATCCGTCATGACGCAGCAGGGGGCGCTTGCGCTCGTCATCGCAGGCGGAGAGATCGTCACGCGCTCCAGGGAATCGGCGCAGGACGGAGCGGTGACGCCTGAGGAAGTTCTTCGGCTCGTTCCCGGAGACCTCCAGTCCCGGATCCGGACGATCGACTGGAGTCACCAGCCGGGATCGCACTACTCCGTCCGGATGACCATGGATCTCGTACAGATCCTGTGGAAGCTCGTCCGGGAGGGAACGAACGCCATCGTCGTGACGTGCGGCGCCGACGCGATCGAGGAAATGGCCTATCTGACGGATCTTTTGTGGGCGTATCCGCAGCCCGTCGTTTTCACGTGCGCGATCCGGCCGCAGGACAGCGCCGGCGCAGATGGCCCTCTCAACCTCGCGCAGGCGTTCTGTGCGGCTTCGTCGGAGAAATGCTGGGGGCTCGGCGTGCTCCTCTGCGTTCACGACCAGCTCTTTTCGGCGTCCGAAGTCTGCGAGGTCGCCAACCAGCGCCGGTGCGCGTTCGCCGCGCCGGGCGCCGGGCCCGTCGGCGAGATCGTCGGAAGAAACATATATATGTTGCGCGCCGCAAGGCGCTCGAAGGTGCTCGAAAACGTCTCGACCCCCGCGCGAAACGTCGAGTTGCTGCATGCGACGCTCGGCGGCGGCGACATCATTCTCGACGGAATAGCCTCGCTGAAGACGCGGTCCATCGACGGTCTGATGCTCGCGGGTTTCGGGAACGGAGACGTTCCCCCTTCCTGGCTTCCGCATATCCGGGCCATCGTCAGGGAAGGGATTCCCGTCGCGGTGACAAGTCGATGTCCCCAGGGCAGGACGCGGGCCTGCCTTTCTCATGAGGGCAGTTTCTCGCGTCTGCTCGAAATGGGCGTTCTGGACGCCGGATCGCTTTCCCCGATGCAGGCGAGGCTCAAGCTCGCAGTCGGCATCGGCGGCGGATTGCAGGGAAAGGCATTGCAGGAGTACCTTCTCGATAATATATAGCCGTCCCCGAAGGGGTTCCTAAGCCGGAGCCCCTTCGGGCGTTCCTTCGCGCAGCGATTCGTCCTTTTTAATGTTCTCGAAGACGCCCCCGGTTATCCGGCGCAGTTCGTCCGGAGAAACGGGGAAGAATGCATGATCCGTCCCGGCGGCGGCCCACACGACGCCGTACGAGAACAAATCCTCGTCGAGCAGCGCGGGCAGCAGTTCGGGATACCCCACAGGCGGCACCCCTCCGATTTTGAATCCGGAGTAGTCGAAAACCCATTCCGGCGGCGCCATCTTCACCTTCCGCACGTTCAGGATACGTTTGATCTTCTTCAGATCCACCCGGTTGATTCCCGACATGAGCGCAAGAACGGGGCGTTCATCCGCAAAGAGAACGAGGCTCTTCAAAATTTCTTCCGGCGGAGCGCCGACCGCCCTGGAAGCATCCTCCACCGTGAAGATCGTATCGTCAGTCATGTGAATGGCGACGGAGCACCCGGCTTCTTCGAGGCGCCCCCGAACTTTTTGCACAGGATCCTGCAATTCCTTCATTCTTCCAAAACGCCTCTTTTCTTTTTCATTCCCGGCGCGCCGCGCAAATAACGGAACCCGGCCGAAACGGACGACGGAGAAAGTCCCGTCTTCTTCGAGAGCGACAGCACACCGTAGCCCGCATGGGCGTGAAGGATCGAAAAGCTCCTGGAGGAAAGCGCCCACGGGCCTTTCGCCGAATTGCGCGCAAGCAGCGCAGAGAGCGACTCGGCCCGGGCGAATTCGCCGAAACAGGGATGATACGGACCTTCCGGAACGGAGCGATGAAGGGATTCGGTTTCGATCAGGCCGATTCGCTGCACCGAGAAACCCAAGTCACGGGCCGCGACGATCATGGCGGCGGTCCACGCGATCGCCCGTTGAACGTCGAGCGGCTCGTATGCGCCGCGGGAGCGAAGCGCCTCAAGTTCGGTTCCGGGGAGGACAAGCGTCGGGTAGATCCGGAGCGACATGTCTCTCGGCCCTTTGACGGACGCCAGCAGGCGAAGATCCCGAAGGGAGCTTTCCATGCTCTGCCCCGGAAGGCCGATCATGAGCTGGACGCCTGTCGACAGCCCCGCGTCCAGAAGGCGCGACACGGCCGACAGCGCCTCCTGTTCGCCATATCCGCGCCTGCACGCTTCGAGAACGTTGTCGTCGAGCGAGGAAATCCCGAGTTCCACCATCGATATGGGGAAGGGAGAGACGAGCGCGATGCGTTCTTCGGAGACGCACTCCGGATGCGTGGAGAACCGCACGACGCTTCCGGAAGGAGCGGCGGAGGCGGCATCGAGGTACTGCCGCTGCAGATCGGAAGGCATGCAGGAAAAGCTCCCGCCGAAAAAACAGACTTCCACGGGCTCGTCCGCGGAGGAAAGCGATTGCGCCACATCCGACGGCTTCGGCGCGACGGCCTGTCCCGTTATTCTGTTCTGGTCGCAATAGACGCAACGATGCGGACACGAGAGCATCGGAAGGAAAAAGGGAATCCGCTTCACGCTTCCTCTCCCTCCTGCCACTCCCGCCACAATACGCCCCACGCGAAGAGGTCCGCCTGGTGCTCGAAACTCGACATGGGGGTCGCCGTCCTGCTCCAGAAGTCTTCCCCCATGCTATGGTGCAACACGTGATATATTTCGTGAAAGAGCGCGAAGCGACGCCAGAAGGGAGGCAGGGCGGCATTCAGGAAGATCATCACCCGTTCTCCCTTGGCGACGTGCAATCCCCACAGAGACGACGGCATGACCTCCCGGCGAACTTCAATGCGTTTGTCCGAGTTCTCTTCCGCCTTCACAAGAATGTCGAAATCGTTCAGGCCCCGCCAGGGCGCAGACTCCTCCCGCACCCAGGATGGAAAGAACTCCGGCGGAGCGGGGAAATCGAACGGCGAGGCGGCTTTCGCTGAGGAAATCACGCTTCCGTGCTCTCTTCTCCCTCCCACTTCGTCAGAGCCGCATCAATCAGTCGCTGAACGAACTGCAGTTCCTTGTGTGAGAGTTTTTTGCTCCGGTACCAGATCTCCACCTGATGCTGGTTATCCAGGACTTCCTCGAGATGGACCCGGCCGGCCGCTTCGCCGGGAATGGCCTTGACGAGATCCTCGACCTCGACGCCCAGCGCTTCCGCAAGACGTCCGAGAAGCTTCATCGAGGGCATCCGCCTGTTGCTCTCGAGCGCCTGGATGTAAATCCGGCTGACATCCGTTTTCTCCGCCAACCCCTGCTGCGTGAGCTTCACAGCCTTTCTGAGGGTCTTGATCCGCATCCCCAGACTCATGATCCATCCCTCCGACCGAACATCATCGAACTTTGCATGTGTATTATATCAGAATGTTTACTACTTGTCTCTTTCCGGCCGAAATGCTTCGTCCGGCGCTTCGCCCGCGAGATACCGCAAACGAAGCCTCCGGTGCTCGCTGCCCCACGCAGGACCTGCTTCCTCTCCCGTCAACTCGCCGAGGGCGGCGCCGGAGGGCAGGAAGTCCCGCTCCCGCAACGCCCGGATACCGATGCCGAGAGCTTTCCTGCGGTTGGCGATCCAGGCCTCCCGGACGCAGCCGGATCCCAACATGTCGCACCAGGCTGTCTGAAAGAGCAGGTCGAGCCATTCCGCTCCGTGCTCGCAGAGCAACCCGGCGATGCTTTCGGCCGAAGCGTCCCGGAGAAGGACTCCGTGGTTGCGCACGAGAGCGACGATCTCGCGGGACTCTTTCACCGGAAAGCGCAGCCGCTGTAGAATGTCCTTCGCCATCAGGGCGCCGGCTTCCTCATGACCGGGGAAACAGACTGTCCCGTCGCAGACGTCGCGGCTGCGCGGCTTCCCGATATCGTGGAGAAGCGCGGCAATCCGGAGGCGCGTGTCGCAGGGCAGGCTCCGGGTAATGGAAAGACATTTCCGCGTATGCGCGAACACGTCCCCTTCAGGATGGACGGCGGGATCCTGCGCTTCCCCCCGAAGGGATGCGACCTCGGGGAAGATCTGCCCGAGCGCGCCCGTTTCTTCGAGAATATCCAGAAACACGACGGGGTCTCCCATAACGGCTTTCCGTATCTCGGTCGTCAGACGCTCAGGGGCGATCCGTGCAAGTTCCCCGCAGGCATCGCGGCAGGGAGCGAATCCTTCGGCCGAGGGGGAAAAACCCGGAAGAACGGCCGAAAAACGTGCGAAACGAAGGATCCGCACCGGGTCCTCCCGGATTCGCTCCGAAGGCTCGCCGCAGAAACGCAGAACGCGCAACGCACAGTCGCGGGATCCGTTTTGCGGATCGTAAAGAGTCCCCCGAATATCCAGCGCCATCGCATTCACGGAGAAATCCCTGCGGGAAAGATCGTCTGAAAGCGACCGCCCGTAATGCGACGTGATTTCCACGGGAGCGGTCAGGTTGGGAAGGATAAAGACGGGGACATCGATCGGCCCGAAGCGACGAGCCTCGGGAAAGACTTCGGGGATCGCCTCGGGCGGCGCATCCGTCGTCACGTCGAAATCAAACGGAGGGAGACCCAGGAATACATCCCGGACGCTCCCTCCGACAAGATACGCAGAGAATCCTCTTCTCTCGAATGACGCAAGAACGGAGACGACATCGTCAGGACAGGCCTTCACGAGCGTTCTCCCTTCGTGAAGGCGGCGCTTAGTTCCTGTTCTCCGAAGGGAAAAGGAACGGAGCCGCTCCGAAAACCAGAATCGTCGTCACCAGCAGGAACAGGATCGACTTGAAGTCCATGGGCCCCACCTCCTTGGAGCAAGCATAGCCCTCGCGGATGCCACGGACATCGCGAAATACCCTCAGGAGTATCGTACGCCGAAATACCGATCCTCTCCGGCGCAACCGCATCGGCGTTTTCCTGGGGTTTATTCACCGGCGTCATGCTCCGGGGCGTTCCGACGCAGCAGCGTGTGCGCAAGCCACAGGAGGCCGGCGACAAGAACGCCCGCGCCCACGATCTGCCCGACACGGAGGCCGAAGAAGCGGTCCCCGTCGCGAAGCATATCGACTCCCAGCCGCATCGCCCCGAAAAGAACCATGAAGACGGGCCAGAGAACGGCTCCCTGTGGCCTCCCCGAACGGCGCATCCGGCGCTCGACGAGGAAAAGGACGGCTGCGATCCCGACGGAGACGGCCGAGTAGTAGAGCTGCGTCGGATGCCGCAAGACTCCGTGAGGATCCGAGGGGAAGTGGACTCCCAGCGGACATGATGTCCGGAACCCGGCGCAGCAACCGTTGAGGAAGCAGCCGATGCGGCCGACGACATACGTCGCGGCGGCCGGAATGCTCGCGGCGTCGGCGAGCTTCCAAACCGGGATATCGTTCTTTCGGCACAGCAGAATCCCCGCGATTCCCGCGCCGAGAAACGCCGGGGTCGACGAGAGTCCCCCCTCCCAGAACATCCAGATCCGTTCGGGGTGCGCAGCGTAGAAACTCCAGTTGTCGAAGTACCCGCCGATTCGCGCTCCGACCAGCATCGCCACGAAGGACCACGTAATGACGGACGAGACCGCGTCGATGTCGACGCCGAAATTCCGGACCGCGCGCCGTTGCGTCCAGAGCACGCCGATGCACAGCGCAACGGTCCAGAGAATGTAGTAGGAAGTCAGCGGAACACCGAAAACAGTCGCCAGAGTCGGATGCATGCAATCCCTCCATGGCGGGGCGTTTCGCCCCGCGCTTTTTCGTTCAATACATTACGGACTCTTCCCCGCCTTGTCCAGCGTCGACCCCACGAATCACATCTATTGATTCTTTCGTGTCACCACACGCCAATCCTGATTTCCGGCCGGGATAATACTAATGTCCGATCCCAAAAGACGGGACACGAAGGAAGGAATCGAATATATCAACGCTCGCCGTCATACCCGCCCGGTACGGAAGCACGCGTCTTCCGGGAAAACCTCTCGCGCACGTCGGCGGCGTCCCGCTGGTCCTCCTGGTTCTCGACGGAGTCCGCGCGACGCCGGGGCTCGATGAAATCATTGTCGCCACAGACGACGAACGCATCGCGAAGGTCGTCCGTGATCACGGAGGAAACGCCGTCATGACGCCGCCCGACCTTCCGAGCGGCGGCGACCGCGTCGCGTGGGTCGCCGCGCGGCGGAAGGCCGAGATCGTCCTGAACATCCAGGTCGACGACCCGTTCGTCGGTCCGGATTTCATTTCGCCGCTCGTCGACGCGCTCAAGTCGGATCCCTCGTCCTCGCTCGCGGTTCTCGCGAAACGCATTGACCGCGAAGAGGAAATCGACAACCCGAACATCGTCAAGATGGTCTTCGACCGCTCCTTCCGCGCACTGTATTTCAGCCGGTCCCGGATTCCCTACCCGCGGAACGCTGCGACCGACTACTACAAGCACATCGGACCCTACGCCTACAGACGGGACTTTTTGCTCTCGTTCATGAAATGGGAGCAGACACCCCTCGAAAAGACAGAAAGTCTCGAAATGCTCCGCGTCCTCGAAATGGGACATTCGATCCGCTGCGTCCCGTGCGGGCGCGACACGATCGAGGTCGACTGTCCGGAGGACGTCGCCGCGTGCGAGGCGTACATCCGGTCGCACGGCGTCCGATAACGCAACGCGTACGCGAACATATCCGAAACGAAGAGGTGACATCATGCAGTGGAACATGTTTCTCGCAGGCAGGATTCTTTTCGGGTTTGGGGTTTCCTCCCTCGTCGGTGAAAAGGCGAAGAAACTCGGCGGTAATCGCGCGCTTCTCGTGACCGACGGAACGATGCTCCGGTTGGGGATCGCCGACCGGATCGCGGAAAATCTTCGCGCGGCCGGGTGCGCCGTTTCGGTCTTTTCCGACGTCGAGCCGGAGCCATCCGTCGAGACGGTCGACCGGGCGGCCGCGATCGCGCGTTCCGAAGGCGCGGATATCGTCGTCGGACTCGGCGGGGGAAGCTGTCTCGACGCCGCGAAGGCCGTCTCGGTTCTCGCGACGAACGAGGGATCGGCCGCCGCGTATCAGGGGCTCGGCCTTGTCACGAAGCCCGGCGTCCCGAAAATCATGATCCCGACGACAGCCGGAACAGGATCGGAGGTCACGTTCACGGCCGTTCTGATCCGCCGGAGCGACGGCGTCAAGGGAGGCATCAACGGCGACTATCTCTACCCCGACTGTTCGCTTCTCGACCCCGATCTCACCCTGTCGATGCCGCCGTCCGTCACCGCCTCGACGGGGATGGACGCGCTCGCGCATTCGCTTGAGGCCTTCACGAGCCGGCAGGCGTCTCCGTTCAGCGATATGTTCGCCCGCGAGGCGATCCGCCGGATCGGAAAGCATCTTCGCGTCGCGACGTTCAACGGAAAGGACCGCGAGGCGCGGGAAAACATGATGCTCGCCGCGCTCTTCGGCGGCGTCGCCCTCGCGAGCGCGGGCGTGACCGCGTGCCACGCGCTCGCCTACCCCCTCGGAGGGATGTTCGGCGTCGCGCACGGCGTCTCGAACGCGCTGCTGCTGTCGCACGTCGCCCGCTTCAACGCGTTCGCGTCGCCCGAGCGGTTCGCGGAAGCCGCCGCGCTGCTCGGCGGAGATACGTATGACCTCCCGGAACGCGACGGCGCGCTCCTGTGCGCGGACCTGATCGGAGAACTCGTCGCGGATCTCGGCCTTCCGCGGACGCTGCGCGATCTTGGGGCCGGGATCGCGAAGGAGCGCTTCGCGACGATGGCGGCCAAGGCGATGGGCGTCGCGCGCCCGATCGCGAACAACCCGAGGGATATCTGCGAAAAAGATTGCATCGCCATATACGAGGAGGTCTTCTAAATGCCCGGATTCGAGATGTTCGACCAGAGGGAAATCGACGCGGTCGCTGATTGCCTGAAGCGCAAGATGGTTCACCGGTACTCGTTCAACGACACGCGCGGAGGCGTCTACAGAGTCGAAGAGTTCGAGAACGCCGTCGCCGCGATGATGGGAACGAAGCACGCGCTCGCGGTCAACAGCGGCACGGCCTCGCTCTACGTCGCGCTCCGCGCCATGGGAATCGGCCCGGGCGACGAGGTCGTCACGTCCGCGTTCACCTTCATCGCGAGCGTCGAGGCGATCCTCGAATGCGGCGCGATTCCAGTCATCGCCGACATCGACGAGAGCCTCAACCTCGATCCGGCGTCCGCCGAGCGGTGCATCACGGAGCGCACGAAGGCGATCATGCCCGTCCACATGTACGGGGCGTCGGCCGACATGGACGCGTTCGCGTCGCTCTGCGAGCGCTACGGCCTCGACCTGATCGAGGACTCGTGCCAGGCGATGGGGGCGACCTACAAGGGGCGCTTCGTCGGCTCGATGGGACGCTGGGGCGCCTACAGCCTCGACCCATACAAGCTCATCACGGTCGGCGAGGGCGGACTCATCGTCACGAACGACACGGAGCTGTACCGGAAGATGGAGTACTACCACGACCACGGACACATCCACGACAAGAGCATCGACCGCGGCGCCGAGGGGAAGGCGTGTCTCGGATTCAACTTCCGGATGAGCGAGATCCAGGGGGCGCTCGGGCTCGTGCAGCTTTCGAAGATGCAGGGAGCCATCGACGCGCTCCGCACGACGAAGAAGCGCATCATGGACGCCGTTTCGAGCTTCAGGGGCCTCTCTCCGCGCGTGCTTCCCGACCGGAACGGCGAGATCGCCACGCAGGTCGCGTTCATCCTCCCGGACGCCGACGCGGCGAAGCGCTTCCAGAAGGCGTCGAAGGGGAAGGGCTTCGGATGCGGAATTCTTTCCGGAAACACGTGGCACTTCGCAAAACACTGGAGGACGCTCCGCGAGGGGCAGACCTGGTCCCGCATCCGCTGCCCGCACGACTGCCCCTACTCCGAGGACACGCCCCTGTACCGCCCTGTCGATTGGGAAACCACGGAGCGGATTCTTGAGCGGACCGTCGCATACTCGCTCAATATCTCGACGTCGGAACCGCAGCTCGACGCCATGGTCGGCGCAGTCACAGCGGCGGCGAAAGCGGCTCTCTAGGGCGTACGCACCAATCGCAGACGAAAGCGGGAAGCCTCTCCGGTTCGGAGAGGCTTCCCGCTTCTTTGTTCTCTGTCGCACCTCGCGTCTCATTGTCGCTGGCGTTCACACCTTCGCCGCCGTCGGGAACCGGGTACGACAATGGGAAATCAGAGAGGAGCGACAGTCACGCCGCTTGCGCGTCAAGACGCTACCGCTCGATGCCCAGAAGCCCGAACGCCTCTCCTTGCAGCCGCCTGAGACTCGTCTCACCGGAGAAGCTCTCGCTGTAGAGCTTGATGATGTCTTCCGTTCCGGACGGACGGACCGCGAACCACCCGTCCCCGAACACGACCTTGATGCCGCCGAGCGGGGCGGCGTTCCCCGGAGCATTCGTGAGGACAGCTTCCGGAGCCGTCGCCGTCCCCTTCCCGACGAGCGAGGGGTCGGCCGCGAGCCGTTTGATCCGCGCCTTCTGCTCCCCCGTTGCCGGGACGTCGATTCGCTCGTAGAGCGTCGCGCCGTATCGGCTTTCGAGGTCCCCGTAGATCACGTCGGGCGCTTTCCCGGTTACTGCAAGGATTTCGGCCGCGCAGAGCCCGAGGATGATGCCGTCCTTGTCGGTCGTCCAGACCGTTCCGTCGCTGCGCAGGAAGCTCGCTCCCGCGCTCTCCTCCCCGCCGAAGCCGAGCGAGCCGTCGAGAAGCCCCTGAACGAACCACTTGAAGCCGACGGGCGTCTCGAAAAGCGGCCTTCCGAGCCCCGCCGCGACGCGGTCGATCATCGCGCTCGACACGGCCGTCTTCCCGACGCCAGCGCTTTTGCCCCACCCAGGCCGGTGTCCGAAGAGATAGTCGACCGCCGCCGCGAGAAACGCGTTCGGCTGCATGAGCCCTCCGCCCGCCGTCACGATGCCGTGCCGGTCGCTGTCCGGGTCGGTCCCGAAGGAAATGTCGAACGAATCCTTCATCGCGCACAGCTTTTTCATCGCCCACGGAGAGGAGCAGTCCATCCGGATCTTGCCGTCCCTGTCGGGAGGCATGAACGAGAACGACGGATCGACGGCCCGGTTGACGACCTCGAGGTTCAGGCCGTATTCGGACGCGATCGGGTCCCAGAACGCGACGTTCGATCCCCCCATCGGATCGACGCCGATGCGGATCTTCGCGTCGCGGATCGCCTTCATATCGATGATGTTTCCGAGGTCCCGGACGTAGGGAAGGACATAATCCATCGCGTGGACTCTCCCGGAGGCGTACGCGCGCTCGTAGGGGATCCTCGCGACTGTCCCGATCCCCCCGGCGATCAGTTCGTTGGCGCGGTTCTGGATCCACGTCGTGGATTCCGGCGAGGCTGGCCCTCCTTCGGGGGGGTTGTACTTGAAGCCGCCGTCCTCGGGAGGATTGTGCGACGGCGTGACGACGACGCCGTCCGCGAAGCCGCTCTTCTTGCCCCTGTTGTAGACGAGGATCGCGCGCGAGATCACGGGCGTCGGCGTGAACCCCTCCCCCTCCTGGATCATGACGTCGACGTCGTTCGCCGCGAAGACCTCGACGGCCGTACGGAACGCCGGCAGCGAGAGCGCGTGCGTGTCCATCCCGAGAAAGAGCGGCCCCGTCGCCCGCAGCGTTTTCCGGTGTTCGGCGATCGCCTTGCAGATCGCGACGATATGGGTCTCGGTGAACGACCCCGAAAGCGCGCTTCCCCGGTGCCCGGACGTCCCGAACGCGACCGAATGCCCCGGGTTCCCGGGATCGGGAACGGTCGCGTGATAGGCGTCCTGAAGCCGTTTCCGGAGCGCGTCTCCCGCCGTTTCACGATCGTTCATCGGCATCCTCCCCCCAATTTTCCGGATGACGACGGATACGCCGGGTATTCCATCCGATCGCCGACCTGCCGCGACAGTTCGTCTCCGAAGACGCGCCGGATGATCTCGATCGCGAGATCGATCCCGGAACTCACGCCCCCGGCCGTGAGGATGCGGCATCCGGCCCCATCGGCCGACAGTGTCCCGGCGTCGACGATCCGCTCCCGCACGAGCGTGACGCCGCCGAAGGCCTCAAGTTCCGCGAAGGCCGAATGATGCGTCGTCGCGCGCCTTCCGTCGAGCAGTCCGGCCGCCGCGGCGATGAACGCCCCCGTACATACCGTCGCGACATATTCCGCATTCTCGGCGATCCGCCGCACGAACGACAGGATATCGGGATCCTTCATCGCTTTCAGGCGTCCCGCGCCGCCGGGAACGACCAGGATATCGGTCCCGGCGCACCCGTCAAGCGCCAGATCGGGAAAGAACTTCAGCCCGTGCCTCGCCCTCAGCGGATCGAGCGTCTTAGCGGCAAGCTCCACCCGAAAGCTCTCCGGCCGCATCGCGTTCGCCATCGAGAAGGCCTCGTAGGGGCCGACGAAATCAAGCTCCTCAACCTCGGGATACGTGAGGATTCGCACATTTTTCAAATCATTCATCTCCCTGTCGTACGACAATCGTTCCATTCTCAAGCGAGACGCGCGCCGGACGCTTCCAGCATTCCCGCTCCTCGGGGAAATCCGTCCGGTAGTGCGTCCCCCGGCTCTCCTCACGGAATACGGCCGCTCGCGCGACCGCCGCAGCGGTTATCGAAAGGCCGCGAAGCTCCAGAGCGTGAAGCAGCTCCAGCCCCGGCGCACACGCCACTCGACGAATATCCCCGGAGAGGGTGTCGAGTCGTTCCGCAGCCTCCCGGCATTTTGCGCCGTTCCGCACCGGGCCGAGCGACGATTCGACGACCGATGTGATCTCTTTTCGGATCGATTCGGGCGACGCCATACCGTCCGGGAACCCCTTGAGGAGGCGTTCGGCCGATTCCGGGACGAACGATCCGGTCGCCCCGCCGTATGTCGCCGCGCCCCGCCCCGCGAGCAGGCCGAACGTCACGAGGTTCGTCAGCGCGTTGCCTCCGATCCGGCTCGCCCCGTCGACGCCGCCCGTGACCTCGCCGCACGCGAAGAGTCCCGGAACGGACGTCTCCGCTTTGCCGTCAACCGTCACACCGCCGCAGAAGTAGTGCTGGATCGGCCGCACGCGGACAGGACGCCCCTTTCCCTGCGTGATTCCTTCGGGAGCGACGATGAGAAGCTCCTGGAGTTTTTTCGACCGGAGGACATCGCCGGGAAGGTCCTCGAAATGCAGCGTCGCGGCGTCGCCCGAGTCCCAGACGGACTGGACCAGCCGGGCCGACCGGTCGCGGGCCAGGAAGTTCGCCTCCCACCCGTTTTTGAGCCCCCAGGACGCGAACGCCTCCTTCATGAATTCTCGCCCCTTGCCGTCCGTCAGGCGCACGAGGTCGACGATCGGAAGGCCGACCATCCACACGGGAAGGTCCGGCTCGTCGAGCCCAAGCGGATAAAACTGGACGAATTCCATGTCCCGGAGCGAAAGGCCGAGATCGAGCGCGAGCGCGTATCCGTCCCCCGTCATCCGGGCGGGGTTGTCCGTCCGCTCGTAGATCCTTCCGCCGCCACCCGTGGCCAGAACGACGGACGACGCCGGAAGCGCGCGCGTCTTCCCGGTCCGCCACTCGACCGCCTCGACGCCCGAGACCGCCCCGTTCCGTGTCCGTATCGAGACCGCCATCGCATCCTCGAGGAATTGAACGCCCTCCGCACGGGCGATCGCGACAAGCTGCGAAACCATCCCGCCCCCGCCCATCACCGGATTCGGCGCCGTCTCGCTCGACCACGCGTGTCCTTCGCCGGTGAACCGCAGCGTGACGCCCCATGACTGTATTTCCCGGAGAGCGGCCTCGCACCCGACGACGAATGTTTCGAGCATTCCCGGGTGGTTCATCTCCCTGCCCACGTCGCGGGTCGCTTTCCGGAACGCTTCCGCGCCGCCGTTCTTCCCCGCGGGCATTGAAAAGCCTCCGCCCGAATACGACGTGCAACAGGACGTTCCGACCTTCGTCTTCGACAGCAAAAGAACCCCGGCTCCCGCCTTGCGAGCCGCTATCGCCGCTATGAGCCCCGCTCCGCCTCCTCCGATCACGACCGTGTGTCCCATTGAACCGCCTCCCGCTTCGATGCTTCTTTCTTCCGGTACAAGTATAATGGTTTTACACAGGTATTCATCTTGAACCTTCGGGGTGACGCGAACATGCGTTTATGCTACATGAACGACCGGTATTCCGATCCGTCCGCCTGCTCCATACCGACGACGGACTTCGCCCTCCAACGCGGCATCGGCGTCTTCGACAGCGCGCGAACGTACGAAATGCGGCCGTTCGCACTGTCCGAACACATTGATCGTCTGTACGAATCCGCCCGAATCCTGCGGATCATTCCGGGCATCACGCGTGAAGAAACGGCGTCCGTGATCCGCGAGGGAATCCGCCTCCGGGGCGACGAGACGCTCGTCAAGATGTTCTTTACGGGCGGAGACGTCGAAGAAAAGGGCTTCTTCCCGCAACCGCGATTCTTCGTGCACTTTCTTCCTCTCGTCCGCTGGAGCGAGGAGCAATTCGAGTCGGGAATCTCGCTCGATCCGCTCCCCGTCGGACGCCCGCTCCCCCACGCAAAATCCATCGACTACGCGACTCCCCTGACGATGAAGGATCCGTCCTCGGGATCGTTCGAGACGCTGTACTGCCCTGACGGATACATCACGGAATCCGCCACGAGTTCGGTGTTCTTCGTCTTCGGCGGACGGCTCGTCACGGCTCCGGACGACATCGTCCTCCCGGGCGTGACGCGCCGGATCATGATCGAACTCGCCCTAGCGGCGGGAATCCCAATCGAATACCGGACCGTCGCGATCGGGGACGTCGCGCGCGCCGACGAAGCGTTCATTACGGGGAGCGTCAAGGAAATCCTGCCGATTCACCATGTCGGCGGTTTGGCGCCGGCCGGTTCGCACCCCGGCCCCGTGACGCGAAAGATGCGGGATCTTTTCTTCCGCAATCGAGACCGCCGGCTGGAATAGGCCGGGAGAACGGCTTCGCAGGAATGCCTTTTCCGCGAAAACTGCGACAAAACCAGCGTGAGAACTTGACCTTCAGGAGTCGCTGCCGTAGGATTGCGTTGTGTTTCGTTGGGCGAAACACAATACGGTTCGGGGAGGGAACGAAATGTTGCAGGATCGTTTTACGATTCAGGATTCGGTTCTCG
>CAYVKE010000053.1:0-20119 GCA_964451935.1 uncultured Synergistaceae bacterium
GGGGCGCCGCCCGGCGACGGTACGCAAGACGCGGGCGCGGCGGGCGCGCACGAACTGATTCTGAAACCGGAAAAGATGGAAGCTCCAAAGGGATCGACTGTGGCGCTCGAGATCCAGTCCACGCACAAATTCGTCGTGCCGGAGGAAATGGAGGACGTCTCCGTCATGAAGGCCGGCGTCTTCCGGAACGGCAAGCTCGAACCGATCGAACTGAAGGGCAACGAACCGAAGCTCCGCATCGACTCGTCCTTCGCGGTCGCGGACGACGGGACCATGCTCGTCCTCTGCGAGAAACGGCCCACGAAGCCCTACAGCCGCACGAATCAGGGCGCCAAGAACGGAACGCGCAAGGAACTCGAGGCGCAGGGGCTCAAGGTCGTCAGTTCGATAAAATACGAAAAATTCGCCAAAGTGATCGTAAACGCCAGGGCCGGAGACGCGAACTTCGCGACCGTCGTCGGCCAGGAGCTTGAAATTGTCCCGATGACGAACCCCGCCGACATCAAGGTCGGCGGATACGCCGATTTCAAGGTGATTTTCAAGGGCCAGCCGACGTCCGTCCCCGTCTGGGCGACCTACGACGGCTTCTGCCCTGAGTACGAGAACACCTACGCGTTCTATTCCGAGGGCGAGAATAACGGCGTCGTCCACGTCAAGATCACGCATCCGGGCTTCTGGATGGTCCGGGCGATGACGAACGATCCGGCCGGGGTCGCCGGTGAGTACGACAGCCGCCAGCTCCGCTCCGTCCTGACGTTCCTTGTGAAGTAGCCCCCACCCCTGGGCGGGTCGCGACGGGACAGTGTCGCGGCCCGCTCTATTCTTCCGAACGAAAGAGTCGTGAATTGTCATGAACCGAATGTGTCGCATCTTTCTCATAGCATTGCCGCTCCTTTCCCTAGCGGCCGGGAACGCCTGCGCGCACGGCGTCGGGTATCGCTTTTCGGGACGCGCGCCGGTTTCACTCGAGTTTTTCTATTCGACCGGAGACACGATGGCCTATACGGAAGCGAAAGTGTACGCACCGAACGACGCGATCGAATTCCAGTCGGGCCGCACCGACGCCGCAGGGCGCTTCGCGTTCACGCCCGACCGGGACGGCCCGTGGCGCGTGGTCGTCCGCGACGAAGAGGGGCATCGCGTCGAGGCGACCATTCCCGTCGCTCCGGCCTCGTCCGACGCCTCTTCCGCTCCGAAAATCCCCGCCTCGGGCGGAGGCTCTCTCCCCGAAGGGACATCGCTCGCGATCCGGGCGGCGCTCGGCGTGAGCCTGCTGTTCAACATCGCGGCGTTCGTTCTGCTGCGCCGTCGCGTTCCGAGGTAACGGGAATGCACATCAGCGACGGCATTCTCACGCCCCAACTGCTCGCGGCCGGATGGGGAATCGCTTCGGCGGGCCTGGCCGTCGGCATCCGGCGACTGACGCCCGATACGATCGCGCGGACGGCCGTGTTCTCCTCCGCCTTCTTTCTCGCGTCGCTCGTCCACGTTTCCATCGGCCCGGGGTCCGCACACCTGTCACTCCTTGCACTGACCGGGTTCGCGCTCGGATGGACGGCGTTCCCTGCGATCTTCACGGCGCTTTTGCTGCAATCGCTGCTCTTCCAGTTCGGAGGGCTTCTCTCCCTCGGAGCGAATACGACGACGATGGGCCTCGGGGCGATCCTCGCCTCCGTCCTCTTCGGGCGCATCGTACGCGACGGAACGACCGCAGGCGCGACGATCGCGGCCTTCTTCGCGGGAATCCTCTCGACGTTCGCCGGGGCGACGCTTGTCGCTCTTTTCATCGGCGCGTCGGATCACGCATTCGTCGCGTCCGCGAAGCTGTTGCTCGCCGCGCACGTTCCGGTCGCCGTTGTCGAGGGAATCGTCACCGCAGCGGCCGTCGGATTCCTGCGCAGGGTCGCGCCGGACGTTCTCGCCTCTCCCCGACGGTAACCATGCATCTCGACACGAATTCCATGCGGGACGCAGGGCTCGCTTCCCGAATGGACGTCTTCGATCCGAGGACGCGCCTCCTGTGCGCGCTCCTGCTCGCAGCCGCAGTCGGAACCGCCCGATCTCCGGCATCGCTGGCGCTCGGGGCGGGAAGCGCGCTCGCGCTGCTCGTCGCGGGAGGGATCGGGGGAATCGCGTCCGGACTCAGGAGCGTCAATTTCTTCGTCCTCTTTCTATGGCTCACGCTCCCCTTCACGGGCGGCGGAGCGAAATCGTACGGATTTCTCTCGAACGACGGAATCGTCCTCGCGCTTCTCTGCACGCTCAGGATCAACATCACGGCGATTTTCACGATCCGCCTCGTGACGAGCATGGACCTCGCTTCGCTCTCCGCCGCGCTCGAAGGATTCGGATGCCCTGCGCGCCTGCGAACGCTCTTTTTGCTCGCCTTCCGTTCGGTCATGACGCTCACCGGTTCGATGCGCCGCATGTTCCTCGCGCTCGGGCTCCGCGCCCCCGGGCTTCACGGAAGCGAGTCATGGCGCGCCTACGCCTGCGTCGTAGGATCGTCGCTCGTCCACAGCGCGGACCGGGCGGAACGGATTCGCCTCGCGATGCTCTCCAGGGGAGGCGATGGCGGTTTTCGCGGCATTCGCCCGTTCGCATGGCGCGCGGCGGATTCCGCGCTGCTGTGCGCTGCTGCGGCGGCATCGGCCGCAATAGCGCTGCTGTAGGAAGAAGGAGCCGCGATATGCCGCTGATCGAAACGAAAAAGCTGCGCTTCTCCTGGCCGGACGGATCGCTTGCGCTCGACGGCGTGGACTTCCGCGCGGAACGCGGGGAACGAATCGCTCTCGTCGGGGCGAACGGGTCGGGAAAGTCCACGCTGCTGTTGCATCTCGGCGGCTGCCTCGCGCCCGACTCCGGAACCTGCCTTATCGAAGGCGTCCCCGCCGATCCGGAGGGGGAGCGCGCGCGCCGGACGGTCGGACTGACGTGGCAGGACCCAGACGATCAGCTCTTCATGCCTACCGTTCTCGAAGACGTCTCCTTCGGCCTCGTCGCGCGGGGCGTCGACCATGTCGAGGCCGCCCGGCGCGCATTGGAGCAGCTTTCGGCTCTCGGCGCCGCGCACCTCGCGGACCGCGCGCCGCATCGGCTGTCGGGCGGCGAAAAGCGGATCGCAGCGATCGCGGGAGTCCTCGTCACGAAGCCGAAGGTCCTCGCGCTCGACGAACCCACGGCGTCGCTCGACCCGAAGTCCCGCAGGAGGTTGATCGTTCTCCTGTCGTCGCTGGATGCGACGCTCGTCGTCGCGACGCACGACCTGGACATGGCGCTCGACGTGTGTGACACCGCCGTCATCCTGCGCGGCGGAAGCGTCGCGGGGACCGGCCCGCTGCCGGCGATCTTCGAAGACCGGGAATTTCTCGCGCGGTGCGACCTCGAACCGCCGCTCCGCTTCGGAAGGGACGACTGTCGCCCGGCGGATTCCGCCCGGACGCCCATTCCGCGGACGGATTGAATTCCGACCGTCCCTCCTTTTTGCGCCGGTCCGCGTGCTTCGTCGCAGCGAAGCGGCGCAAATGGTGTATGTCGCCTATTTTTACCATTATTATCTCTTTATAATTAATAAATAATTTTATTTACTTGTCGAATCCGGAAAGGTATACTCCGTCTGCAACACATATCCCGATGGGAGGGAGAACATGAGACTTCACGAGTATCAGGGGAAAGAACTCCTCGGTCGTCATGGAATCTCGCTTCCGGAAGCGCGCCTTGCGTACTTCCCGGACGAAGCGTGGCTGCATTCCATGCAAATCGGTTTTCCCGCTGTCCTCAAGGCCCAGATTCTGGCCGGGGGCAGGGGGAAGGCGGGAGGCGTGCGCATCTGTCAGAACGCCGACGAGGTCCGAAGGGAAGCCGCGGACCTGTTCGGGCGCTCGCTGACGACGAAACAGACCGCGACGGAGGGCGTCACCGTCCGAAAGGTCCTCGTCGAAAAGGCGGTGGATATCCGCCGGGAGCTGTACGTTTCGCTCTCTCTGGACAGGGAGCTGGTCTGTCCGGTCATCGTCGTCTGCGCCGAAGGGGGCGCGGACATCGAATCCGTGGGGATCGCACAGCCTGAGAAGATCCGGAAGATCCCCGTCAACCCCTACACGGGCTACAGCCCGTTCCACACGCGGGAAATTTCCGCGTTCCTCGGGCTCGACCCGTCGCGCAGGGATAAGGTCCATCACCTGTTCGAGACGCTCTACCGCGTCTTCATGGACCACGATTGTCTGCTTCTCGAACTGAATCCCCTCGCGGTCACGGCCGACGGAGATCTGGTTCCCGTGGACGTCAAAATGGACGTCGACGACAACGCGCTCTTCCGCCAGCGGAACGTCGCCCGGATGCGCGACCTTTCGGAACAGGACATGGATGAGAATGAGGCGCGGTTCTACGGCCTGAATTTCATCAAGCTCCCGGGAACGGTCGGGTGCATGGTCAACGGCGCGGGGCTCGCAATGGCGACGATGGACTTCGTCAAGATGGCGGGCGGCGACCCCGCGAACTTCCTGGACGTCGGCGGCGTCGCGACGCCCGAAACGATCGCGCACGGATTCCGAATCCTCGCGCGGCAGAGCCGGATCCGCGCGATCTTCGTGAATATCTTCGGCGGCATCGTCCGCTGCGACAAGGTGGCGCAGGGCATCGCGGACGCGGCCAGGAGCCTGGAGATATCCGTTCCCGTCATCATCAGGCTTTCCGGGTCCAACGTCGCGGAGGGGGTCGAACTCCTGAAGCGCAGCGGTCTGAACATCTCCATCGTCTCCGGCGTGCAGGAGGCGACGCGAACCATCGCCGACGCACTCGCCGCAGGAAAACTTCCGGAAGAGGAGGGACGCTGATCATGGCCGTCGAACTGTTCGGCACGACGCGCATCGTCGTCCAGGGAATAACGGGAAAGGAAGGCCGCCTGCACGCAAAGCTCTGCGCGGAATACGGCGCCCGAATCGTCGCGGGAGTCACCCCCGGCCGCGGCGGCGAAACCGTCGAAGGCGTTCCGGTCTTCGACACCGTCGCGGAGGCCATGACGCACCGGTCTCCCGACATGAGCCTCGTGTTCGTCCCGCCGAACGCCGCGGCCGACGCGATGCTCGAGGCCGTCTTCGCGGGGCTCCGCCACGTCGTCTGCATCACCGAGGGCGTTCCGGTCCACGATATGATCCGCGTCAAGCGGGTCGCGACGACGTACGGCGCGACGATCATCGGCCCGAATTGTCCGGGAATCATCACGCCGGGGCACGCGAAGGCGGGAATCATGCCGGTGCAGGCCTTTCTTCCGGGACATGTGGGCATGGTCTCCCGCAGCGGCACGCTCCTCTACGAAGCCGCATCGCAGGTCTGCTCGCAGGGGCTCGGAATCTCCACGGCGATCGGCATCGGAGGCGATCCGATCATCGGAACGGACTTCGTCCGATGGCTTCAGGCCTTCGCCGCCGATCCCGAGACGGAGGCCGTCGTCCTGATCGGAGAGATCGGAGGGGCCATGGAGGAACGGACGGCGGACTTCATCCGGGAGACGACGTACCCCAAGCCGCTCGTCGCCTTCATCGCCGGGCAGACGGCCCCGGAAGGACGCCGCATGGGGCACGCGGGCGCCATTATCATGGGACGGAGCGGAAGCGCGTGTTCCAAGGTGAACGCCCTGCGCGCCGCGGGGGTGACCGTCGTCGGGAACCTCGCGGATATCGGCGTCTCCGTCTTCGGCCGGCTGGAGGAGAGAAACAGGTGACGTACTTCCTGGTCACGCTTTTGCTGTTCAGCTCGCTCGAGGTCGCAAGCAAACCCCTGATGGATGTTGTCGCGCCGCTCGAACTCACGTTCCTGCGTTTTCTGGCGGGGTGGCTCACGCTCGTCGCCATGCTTCTCCCGGGACGCGGGCGCAGCGAGCTTTTCGCGCTCGGCCCCCGCGACTGGGGAAGGCTCGCGTTTCTCGGCGTTCTGAACGTTTCCGTTTCGATGACGCTCCTGCAGGCCGCCGTGATGCATACGACGGCGGCGACCGCGGCAGCCGTCTTCTGTTCGAATCCGCTGTTCGTCTATCTCATTTCGGTCGCGTGGGGCGACGAGCGGGCGAATCCTCGGGCGCTCCTCGGCCTCGCCGCAGGAATCGGGGGGCTTCTTCTCGTGACATCGTCGGGAGGGCTGCGCCTCGATCGCGGGATCGCCTTCGCGCTGCTCTCGTCGCTGAGCTTTGCGATCTACACCATCCTGTCCCGACATGCCCTTCGCCGGATGTCGCCTCTCTGCCTCAACGCAGGATCATTCGCCTTTGGGGTCGTCGCCATCGGAGCTTTTCTTCTCCTGACCGGCCGAAGCATCGCCGTCCCCGCCGGGCTTCGCGGCGATCCAGGGGCTCTGGCGAGCCTTCTGTATCTCGGCGTCTGCGTCAGCGGCGTCGGATACGTCACCTTCATGAAGACGGTCGAACGACTCTCGGCGACGAAGGCGTCGCTCGTCTTCCTGCTCAAGCCCGCAACGGCGACAATCCTTGCAATGCTGCTCCTCCGCGAAACCCCCGGAGCGCTTTTCTACCCCGGAGTCGCTCTCGTGCTTGCCGGGTCGGTGCTCATCACCGGAAGCGAAACGCGACGAAGAACCGCCTGAGGCGCGACGAGCGCGAAAAGGGGAGGCGCAGGAGAAGCGCCTCCCCTTTTCGCGCACTCTTCTGAAATCGGGACAGTTTCCGCAGACGGCCTACGCCGCGCCGATCATCTTCTCCGGAAGCCATAGGATGATCTCCGGGAAGATCGAACAGATCACGAGAACGAGCATGATGATGAGGATGAACGGGATGACGCCCTTGATGATATCCCACATCGTCACGCCGAGTTCCTTCGGGGCCGTCCCCTTGAGCACGAAGATGGACATCGCCATCGGGGGCGTCTGGAACGCCATCTGCAGGTTGATGCAGACCATCATTCCGGCCCAGAGCGGGTTGAAGCCGAGCGACGTCATGATCGGGGTGAAGATCGGCACCACGATGAACACGATCCCGATCCACTCGATGAACATCCCGAGCATGAAGACGATCGCCATGATGATGCCGAACGTCACCCACCGTCCGCCGGGAAACGATAGGATGAACCGCGCCACTACGTCCCCCGATCCGGCGCTCATGAAGATTCCGACGAACGCGTAGCACAGCTCGGCGATCATGAGGACGAACGCGCTGACCTTCAGCGTCTCGATCGACGCCTTTTTGATCAGATCCCAGCTGAACCTTCCGTAGCAGATGGCGAGCAGTATGGACGCGGAGCATCCGACCGCCGCCGCTTCGGTCGGGGGCGCGATGCCGAGGAAGATCGTCCCGAGCACGGCCGCGATGAGCAACACGGCCGGCAACAGCGACTTGAGCAGGCGGAGCAGCTTGGCGCCGGTGAACGGCGTCACCTGGTCGGGCGGAATCGACGGCCCCATCGACGGGGTGATCCAGCACCGGATCGCAACATAGAGGATGTAAAGCGCGGAGAGGAGCAGACCGGGAAAGACCGCGCCCATGAACATCTGTCCGACCGAAAGCCCCGCCTGGGGCGCGTAGACGACCAGCATGATGCTCGGCGGGATCAGGATTCCCAGCGTTCCGGAAGCGACGATGCAACCGGTCGACAGGGATTTGTCGTATCCCCGCGTGATCATCGGCGCGAGCGCGATGAGCGTCAGGATGGTTACGGACGCCGCAATCACTCCCAGACAGGCGGCAAGAATCGTTCCGAAGATGATCGTGACGATCGCAAGTCCGCCCCTGAGGCGTCCGAGGGCCTCATACAGGCACTCGTAGAGGTCCCGCGTCACGCCCGAGTGTTGCAGGATCACTCCCATGAAGGTGAAGAGCGGAACCGCGAGGTACGGGTAGTTCAACGAGAGATCGAAGAAACGCGAGTACAGGATATGAAACGTCGTCGTTGGACCGAACACGAGCAACCCGACGATGAATGCCACGCTTCCGATCACGAACGCGATCGGGAATCCGGTCATGACGAGAAAGAACACGCCGCCCAGCATAAGGGCGGTGACGACTTCCGCGCTGAGTTCAATCAAGCTTCTCACCTCGCACGACGAAATACAGATCCCGGACGAAATTCGCGATTCCTTGCAGGATGAGCAGGAACAGGCCCACGGCGAACAGCGTCCGGTACGGCGCTGCGGGAGGATACCAGAAGCTGTTGAACATCACCTCGTTGATTTTCCACGCCTTGATCGCCCAGGCGCAGGACAGCCAGAGCATGACGGTCATGAGCGGGAAAAAGAGAAAGAGCGAGCAGACAACGTTCATCAACGCCTTCCATCTCGGCGAGAACATGCTGTAGAAGACATCGACCCTCGTGTGCGCATCATACAGATAATCGTAGGAAGCGCCCAGGAGATACATGGCGCCGCCCGTCATGCAAAGCGTGTCATAGGCCCAGATGGTCGGCGCGTCGAAGAAATGCCGGGAAACCGTCTCCCAGGTTCCCACCAGGACAAGGAGCAACGCACACCACTTCCCGACGGCTCCGGACATTTCGCTGATCGAATCGATGGTTTTCAGGATTTTCCGTACACTGGACATGCGTCGCGTCCCTGTCCTTTCGCACTTGCCTGAATCAGCGCATGGAGTTGTAGGACTCTCCGAACGCCTTCATCGAGTGATAGATTTCCCCGAAAATCGGGGCTTCGGACTTCGACTTTTCCTCGTAGAACTTCGCGGCCTCGGCGTTCAGGGCATCCTCGACATCCTTCGGCACGCGCACGATTTCACATCCGGCCTTCTTGAACTTTTCAAGGGCAAGGATCGATTCGTAGACGAGATATTCGTGTTGCGCCTGCGTGTATTTGTCGATCAGTCCCTGGACGATGACCTGGAGATCCTTCGGCAGCGCGTTCCATGCGTCCTTGTTGACGAAGAACACCTGCGGGTCACTCGGCGCGCGGGTCGGCGACATGTACACATACTTCGCGACCTCGTTGAAGTGCATGTTCCAGTTGGACGCGAGCGTGGAATACTCGAACGCGTCGATCGTTCCGCGCTTCATCGCCTCATAGAGTTCGCCGCCGGGGATGATGACCGTCGCCATGCCCAGGCGTTTGAGGATTTCGCCGCCGTCGCCCATGCAACGGGCCTTGATTTTCTTGAGATCGGCGATGCTTTCGATTTTCACCTTGGAATGGAAGAAGACCTCTTCGGGAAGCGGCGACAGCGCGCCGGGGAAGGTCATAACCTTATAGTCGCCCATCATCTTGTTCATGAGATCCGCGCCGCCGCCGTAGTTGAACCACGTCCGGAGCGCTTCTCCCGCGAGGGCGCCGGGTCTCGAGCTGATCAGCCCCGCGGCCTTCCACTTGTCGAGGTTGTACATCGGGCAGGTGTAGCACATCTGGAGAACGCCGTCGTTCACGGCGTCGACTTCCTTGTACGCCGGGACGATCGAACCGCCGACGAAGGGCTTGACTTCAAGACGGCCGCCCGTGGCTTCGGTGATGGCGTTGCAGAGCTTGTCGTGATAGATCTGCGACGGATCCGACGCCGGGCCGTGGCCTGAGGATTTCCAGACGATCTTCTTGGGAGCATCCGCACACTCGCCCGTCACGCACGGCAAAAGCAGCCCGGCTGCGACAACCATCAACGCCAGAACGAAAAACGCCTTTTTCAGAACTGTCATCGTACACCCTCCTCATGTATTCGGTATTTCCGAAGACCCCGCACAGGATCGGATTTGCGGAACCTCCTGACGCCCTGTTTGAAGGAGATCACTCGATGAAGAAAGAATTTCCGGTAACGTTGTGGAAAAAGTTCGCATTCGCCGCCTTCAGACGCGCCATCGCCGAATCCCCGGTGCAGTGGGACACTCCGATTCGTTCTATGCCGCTTTCGCCGAGATAGCGTATCGTCTTGTCGATGCTCGTCTCGTTCGACTCAACGAGATGCGTTCCGCCGAGCACCGCGTGTATCGGCAGCCGGATTCGCTCCCGAACGACATCAAGCATGTTCTTGAGTCCGGGATGGGAGCAGCCGAGCAGGACGACCAGCCCCCGCGGGGTCGCAACGGCGAGCAGGATCTCATCGCCGAATGCGTCCGGCTCGAATCCGTCCGGCGTCCGGAGCGTGAACCGCGGATTGATCCGTTCGTCGTCATGCAGCCTCGGGAATCCCGACACGACGAATACCCCCGGAAGGATTTCCGTAGCCCCTTCCGGAGCGAAGGCAAGCCGGATCCGCTTTTCTTTCAGGAACGCCTCGTCGAAGTCGTTGCCGAGAAACTGCCGCGCACCGTTCCTGAAGCCGTACTTTTCGCGAAAGAAGCCCTGTCCGACGATCAGTTCAAACGTCCGGGAAACATCGGCCAGGCTCCTCAGTCCTCCGGAGTGGTCGTAGTGTCCGTGGCTGAGGACGACGTAGTCCGGGGCCGACAGATCGATCTTCAGGCGCGCGGCGTTCCCGATGAACGCGCCGGACTGCCCGGTGTCGAAAACGATCGCGCGACCGTCTTTCTCGACGAAGAAAGAGAGTCCGTGTTCATGATGCAGCGCGAGGTGTTCTCCCGCCGAATTTTCGATCAGCGTCGTGATTCGCAGCATGCTCCGCCCTCCGATACGCTCCGCTTCCATCGCATCCGCTCCGGCCTTACGGCTCCAGGGATGCCCTGATGTCGTCACGCGCGTTGCTCAGGTGCAGCGTCATCGCCCGTTCCGCTTCGTCCGGATCCCTCCTTTCGATCGCCGCGAGGATGCTTCCGTGCTCCGCGACGGTTTTGAGCACACGACCCGGGATATTCAGGCTCGTGATCCACCCTTCGGGAAGGGATTTCGTCATGGTCCGCATGAGGTAGTCGAGCGTCCGGTTCGTCGTCGCTTTCGCAATCCGGCGGTGGAACATCTCGTCCGTCCGGATAAGCACCGGGGTGTTCGCGCTCTCCGAATTGGCGACGAACGCGGCGTGCGCCCGTTCGATGTTCGCGAGGGCTTCGGCGTCCGCCTTTTCCGCCGCGAGGCGGGCCGTTTTCGGTTCGAGGATGAGTCGGGATTCGAAGTGGTCCAGAATGGAGGTCTCGTTGTTCTTGAGCCAGCCCGCGAAGGGGTCCGATCGTTCTCCGTCGGAGGCCGCGATGTAGATCCCCTTCCCCTGCCGGACGAAGACGCGTCCCGTGACTTCGAGAATGCGGACGGCCTCGCGAACGGACGATCGGCTGACTTCGAGCTTCGCGGCGAGTTCGTTTTCCGAATAGAACCGGTCGCCGGCGGCGAAGGGCCCCTCGGCGATCATGGTTTCTATGGCATCGATCACACGGTCGGACAATCGGATTCTCGGTATCGGTCCCATGGTCACGCTCACGTTGACGTATTTTGGTCTGATACGCACATCAGGACGCCGGAAAGGAATCGTTCTATGGATTGTCAGGAAAGAAGTCGTCTACTCTTCAGACAAGTTGGATTCTAGATCGACGCCCCCCACCTGTCAAGTTTCGCGGCGCGACGCGGCGTCACCTGACAAGACGGTACCCCGCGCCGTGCGCCGTCAGCAGATGGCGGGGTTCGGCCGGGTCGTCCTCGATCTTCTGCCTCAGACGCACGACGTGCTGGTCGACCGTTCGCGTGGTCACATCGCAGGATATCCCCCAGACCTCTTCGAGGAGCGTATTCCGGTCGATCACCCGGCCCTCGTGCGCCAGCAGGAAGCGCAACAGCGCCGCCTCCTTCGGCGTCAGCGAAAACGACGTTCCATCCCTCTTCCGCCCGCTCAGGGCGTCAAGATCGAGTTCCACGGAGCCGAGCGAAACGACGCCGGAGGGGATCTCGTGCGCGTGCGCCCCGGCGAGTGCGCCGCGACGCAGCGCCGAATGCACCCGGGCCA
Organism: uncultured Synergistaceae bacterium; assembly: GCA_964451935.1. Classification (GTDB taxonomy): domain Bacteria; phylum Synergistota; class Synergistia; order Synergistales; family Aminobacteriaceae; genus CALFXN01. The sequence continues at coordinate 11,822 of CAYVKE010000053.1, forward strand.
GAAGCTCCGCGATTCCGAAGGGCTTGACGATGTAGTCGTCCGCGCCGAGTTCGAGCCCGACGACCTTGTCAACCTCCTGCCCCTTGGCCGTAAGCATGACCACCGGCGTCGCGCGGTCCTCCGCGCGGATGGCGCGGCACACGTCGTAGCCGTTCATTTTCGGGATCATGATATCCAGAAGCACGAGATCGGGGCGCGCGGCGCGGAATAGCTCCAGCGCGGCGGCTCCATCGCGCGCCGTTTCCACGGCGTACCCCTCGCTCTCGAGAAGATCCCGAAGCCCCGTCAGGATCGCCGGATCGTCCTCGACGACGAGAATGCGTTCATTCATGCCGATGTCCCCCTCCGTTCCGCCACGGGCGCACAAGGCGGCAACCGGAGCGCGAAGACGCTGCCGCCGCCCTCCCGCGGCGCGTATGTCACGTCGCCTCCGTGCCGCCTCGCGATGTCTCTCGCGATCGAAAGCCCGAGCCCCGTCCCGCTCCGCGACGACGCGAGCGAATCGTCGCACCGGTAGAACTCGTCGAAGATCCGGGCCGCCTTGCCCGGTTCCACGCCGATCCCCCGGTCGAGGACGCGCGCGACGCACTCCCGGCCTTCGGACCGGACCGTCACGCCGATCTCCTTCGTCTCCCCGGAGTATTTCTCCGCGTTGGACAGCAGGTTCATCAGAACCTGCCGGAGCGCTCCGTCGTTCCCCCGGACCCGCACGACGCCGGGGGCGTCGACGTCGAGGGCGAAGCCGTTCCTCGTCAGATGCGGTTCGAGCTGCGCCGCCGTTTCGCGCACGAGCGCCGCGAGATCCAGCGGCTCCATGGCGTCGACCGCTTTCGCGCTCCCCTTCCGCGAAAAGGCGAGAACGTTGTCCACGAGGCGGGAAAGGCGCTCCGCTTCGGAGAGCATCGTTCGCAGGTACTCGTCGCGTTTTCGTTCGTCGGGCTGACGGCGCTGGAGCAGCATCTCCGCGAAGAGCCGGATGGAGGTGAGCGGCGTTTTCAGCTCGTGCGAGACGTTTGCAACGAACGTCGTCTTCTGCATCGCAAGGCGCGATTCCGCCGAAAGCATCCGGAGGACGACGGCGCCCCCCGTCGCGATGACGATCAGGAGGGTCGCCACGAGAAGCCACACGGCGAGCGTGACGAATCGCGCCTGCGATTCGACCAGGGCCGGGTCCGAAAGCCACGCCCCTACCTCCCATCTCGGGAGCAGCGGGGAGATTTCGCGCGCCACGAACGGCCTCCGCCAGTCCGGAGATGCGCCCGCCTCCGGAGCGAGCAGCGGTTTTCCGTTCTCGTCGAGCACCGTCAGGATCCGGACCTCGGAGCGGATATCGGGGGCTGTGTCGGCGACGCGCCGGAGGAGTTCCTTCATGTCGATGGAACATCCGGTCATGCGGCCGTCCGGTCGTCGCATCCAGAAAAGCAGGTCAAGACCGGTTTCGGTGATTCGAGGCAACATTCCTCTCGGTCCCTCGCGGGAAAGATCCGCGAACGACCGGCCGCGCGAGACGGTCTTCGAGAGTTCCTCCCCCGTCATTCCGGCAACGGCTGTCTGCGCCTGCACCTGCGGCATTACGTTCCGCTGAAGCACCTGGAAGCCCTCCTCTTCGGCTTTCCGAAAGGTCTTTTCGCGGAGCGTCGAATCCGTCGCGATGCGTTCCGCGGCTTTCTGACGCGCCGCGCCGTCGGGAGCGGGATTGGGAGGGACAGGCGCCGTCTTCGCACGGGACAGAGCACGCGGCGAGGCGGGCGGAGCTGCGGCGACCTTGTTTTCGTCGGCGCGCCCCGATTCCGTTTCGGAATACGATCCGGCGGGCGGCGCCGCTTCAGGGATTCGTCCGGAGCCGCCGGAAGCGGCCGTTTTCGCCGCCGGCGAAGGATCGGACGCATGATCCGCGTCTTCGATGGTATCGTCGAGCATCTGCCGCCGGTAGACGTTGGCGATATCGTCGTACACCGGCAATTCCACACGGCCTTCGAGAAAGGGACCGAACCCGTCGCGGAACGCGCGGCTCTTTGCGCCCGACGGATCGGGAACGACGAGCTTTCCGGATTCAAGCGCGAACGGGACGGAGACGAGCGGGTTCCCCGCCCTCCACGCGGCGAGGGCGACTGCGCCGGACCCCGAAAGACCCGCCGCATCGGTTTCGAGTTCGGTTCCGATGCGCCGCAGAAGTTCCGCGATGGCGCCGGCCGCGTGGTTCACTTCGGCCAGAAGCGCATTCTCGAGGCGGCGCTCCACGTAGAGCGCCTCGCGGTTCGCCGCCCGCAGCGCGAGAAGGCTGAGCGCCAGACTCGGCAGAAGCACGGCCATCACGAAAACGAACGCGAGGGGGATGCGGAACGCGCCGCCCCCCTGAAGATCACTCCGGTTCCTTCGGTTCCATGCCGCCATCGCACCCTCACCGCGCTTTCGGAAAACCGGAGCGGGAAAACGATGCGGGGTTCCCACTCGCCGCATCGCTTCCCGCCGTCCGGTTACTGCTGGTCGCCGCTTACATCGTCGCTGATCGTCAACGGAGCCTGCTGGTTCTTCTGCATGTAGGCGTCGTTCATCGTCTGTTTGCGTTCGCCCGAGGACAAGCCGCCCGTCGCCGTGATGCTCTGCGCGAGTTTATCGAAAACGCCGGCTTCGGCCTCGATCATCGGCGCCGCCTGCCCGACGCTCGGTGCGATGCTCCGCAGGTCGCCTTTACGCTTTTCGAGAAGTTTCGTCGCATCCTTCGCGCGCCCCTCGTCCACAAGTCGGATCGCCTCCTCGCGGATCTCGGCGTTCCGCGCAAGCTCGGTCTGCGCTACGACGTCCCTGTCCCGGTTCCTGTCAACGTCCGCGACGTCCTTCGCGAAGGAGACGCGTACGTTCGACTGCTCGCGGCGGACCGCTCCCGTGGCGGCGTCGGTGTATTCCAGCTCCAGTTCGGCCGCCTCGAACGATGTTCCCGCGTCACGTCCGGACAGTTCGACCTCGAAGAGCGCGTACTTCTCCCCCGTACCGTAGAGATTATCGATCGACGTTTCCAGCGTGTTTCCCCGGAGCGTTCCGGGGCGCCCGACGACACGCACCGGACGAACGCCTTCGGGACAGCGCAACGTGATCCGCACTTTCCGGGCCGTCACTTCGACGGCGTCTTTCATGTCGCGCGCGAAGATCTCCGGCAACATCTCCGAATGCCTGGCGAAATAGGCGTTTCCCCCGCTCGACGCCGCAACGGCCGTCATCAGGTCTTCATTGTAATCCAGACCGAGGCCGATCGTCGTGATCGTCATTTCCTGACGCGCGAGCTTTCGTCCGAGCGTCGCCAGCGCTTCCGTCGAAGACGGCCCCACGTTCGCGATTCCGTCCGAGAGCAAAACGATCCGGGGGATGTACCCCTGTTCGACACAGGCGCGAAGTTGCGCCGCTCCCGTCGCCACGCCGTCGTAGAGGGCCGTCGAGCCTCCCGGCCGGAGGCGTCGGATCGCCCTCGCGAGCTCGGGATCGTCCGCCCCGTCCCCGACCTTTCGGGGAGCCGTCAGAACCGTGACCAGATCATCGTACGCCACAACCGTCACAATATCCCGGGGATCGAGAAAATTCAATGCTTCCAGAGCGCCGAGTTTCGCGTTTTCCATCTTCGCGTCCGCGCCCATGGAACCCGACTTGTCCAGAACGATCGCAACGGCGAGCGGCGCGCGGGAAAGCACCCTCCGCCCGTCCGGCCGAACCAGCGCCCGAACGATCACGCGTTGCCCGCCCCGGCTTTCCACAACGGGCGTATCCGCCCGGACTTCAAAGACGACCGGAGCCTTTTCCTCCGCGACCGCCCGATCCGCCGCGCCGCCGCACCCCAGAACCAGCGCCGCTGCCCCGAAAACCATCATCGATCTCTTCCGCAACATGATAACCACCTCCGGATGAAAGGGTACGTCCGCGGCGCCTCCGATGTGTCAGCGCGCTGTCACCTGTTTGTCACGGAATTGTAAAAAACGCGCCGCCGCATTCTACGATATAATACGAGGAATCGGCTTGGAATGGTTGCGAAACACGGGCGGCGACGGGGCGCATGACGGCGCGCCCGGACGGGAGGGAGCGGCATGGTGGAATTGTTCCGGCTTTGCGGGCTTATTGCTGTTTCTCTTATGACAGCGGCGGGAATCACCGGATTTTTCGGCCCGAAGCTCAGAAGAATCGTGAAGGGGCCGCTGATCCTGACGATCCATCGGATATGCGGTCTCGGCGCCGTTGGGTTCGGCTTGGCCCATGGACTGATCTATTTGCTGTATCTGCGATAACGGAAGGGAGGAGTTTCACAATGCGGTCGATAACGAAAGCACTGTTCTGCGCCCTGCTTCTGACGGTCCTGTGCGTTCCGGCCTTCGCGCACCCCGCCGAAAAAGTCCTTCTCAAATGGGAGGCCGACACGGAAACGCTCGATGTCCTGGCGGCGCATCCGGTCAAAAATCCGGCGCGGCATTTCATCGTGAGCATTATCGTGACGGTGAACGGCGCGAAGGTCGCCGAGAAGACCTACACCGCCCAGGCGGACGTTACGGGAACGCACGAACGGTTCGTCCTTTCCGGCATCAAGGCCGGCGCGGTCATCGAGGTTACGACCCGCTGCAACGTCAGCGGGACGCTGAAGGAAACGATCACCCTCTAGCCCGTCATCCGCCGCCGCTCCCCGGCGCCGCGAGGATCGCCTGCGCCTCGTGAAGTTCGTTTTTGTTCGCGATGATCATCAGCGTATCGAACGCTTCGATGACCGTGTTTCCCCTCGGGATGATGAATCCCTTGCCCCGCCGGATCAGCAGGATCAGGACGCCGTGCGGCAGGGAGAGCTCGGAGATCCGCCTGCCGACGACGGCCGAGTTCGGGAGGATGTCCGTTTCGCGCGTTTCGTTCAACATCCCGCTCTCGGTTTTTTCAAACTCGAGCGGATATCTCGGGCGGGAAACGAGCGGCTCGTCCACCTTCAACCACCGAGCAACCGCCATCAGCGATTTGCCCTGAAGCAAAACGGACGTCAGCACGATGAAAAAAACCATATTGAACAACACGTCGGAATGTTCGTATCCCGCCGTGAACGGAAACGTGGCAAGAACGATCGGAACCGCCCCGCGCAACCCGGTCCACGCGATGAGCGTTCTTTCCGATATCGTGAAGGCGCTTCGCAGGAGACCGATGTATACAGCGACGGGACGCGCGACGAACATCAGGAATGCGGACACGAGCAGCGCAGGGAACGCGATGGCGGGCAGACGGGAGGGGAACACCAGCAGACCGAGCACGAGGAACAGGATGATCTGCATCAGCCATCCGATGCCGTCGTGGAACCTCGCGAGCATTCGTTTGTTGACGAAATCCGTGTTGCCGAGAACGATTCCGCACGAATAGACCGCGAGAAAACCGTTTCCGCGGAGTATTTCGGCCCCGCCGTACGTCAAAAGCACCAGGCTCATTCCGAGGACGGGATAGAGCCCCTCGAATTCGAGCTGTACGGTGTCGAAGAGTCGCCCGATGAGAAATCCGATCGCGGCGCCGACGAGAATTCCCGTCGTCATGCCGATGACGAGCGAAGGAAGCAGCGACAGCCACGATTTTGAAGCATCGGAGATCAGCCCGATCATCGCGGATGTCAGGAAGAGGGCCATCGGATCGTTGCTGCCGGACTCGAGCTCCAGCAGCGGCCTGAGGTTCCCCTTCAACCCGACTCCCCGGGAGCGCAGGATGGCGAAGACCGCCGCCGCGTCGGTGGACGAAACAATGGAGCCCAGAAGAAGCCCTTCGTACAGGCTCAAGCCGAGCACCTTCCAGACGAACAGTCCCACAAGGACGGCCGTGACGACGACCCCGAGCGTCGCGAGCGTGACTGCCCTCCACAGGACGGGGCGGACGTCCCGCCAGTTCGTGTCCATGCCTCCCGAAAAGAGGATAAAGGCCAGCGCGAACGTGCCGACGAGATTCGCGACCTCGGCATTGTCGAAATAGATGCCTCCCGGTCCGTCCGCCCCCGCGAGCATTCCCACCGCCAGAAACAATAGAAGCGCCGGTATGCCGAATCTCTCCGAAATTTTGCATGCAAAGAGGCTCAGGAAGACGAGAAGACCGACCGTGAATACGACGAGATGCGGCGTCATCGAACGCTCACCTCTTCCTCTTTCAAAGAGACAATTGTGCGGGATGGCGGCGTTGCGGCGCAACGTCCGTCCTTTTCGTCGGGACGCAGATGCTGTGGTGTTTTCATGAGGACTCCTCCCGGAAACAGTCTTTCCGACACGGCGCAATCACCCCGCGCGGCGTACGAAAAATAAAGGAGCGACGGACACCGCTCGTTCTTACGGTTCTTCGTCGGGCGTGTTCCGCAGGTCGTCCAGCCAGGGCGTCTCCTCGCCGTCGCTCGGAGCGCGATAGTCCCCGCGGGGGGACAGCGAGCCGCCGGAGCCGACCTTCGGTCCGTCGGGGACGCAGGAACGTTTGAACTGGCTGAGCTTGAAGAAACGAAGGATGAAGAGCGCGAGCCAATGCTTGATTTCCGCGAGCGTGTACTGATGCCGCGTTCCCGGAAGAATCTCGGGCCACTCCCCGACAGTGCGGTCATGCCATGCGTTCCATGCGAGAAAGGCCACTTTCGAGGGCAGGAATCCGTATCGCGTGATGTAATAGATATTGAAATCCTGAAGTTCGTACGGCCCTACGGCCGCCTCGGTGCTCTGTCCGGGCTTGTCGCCGTCCGCTCCCGGAACGAGTTCCGGGCTGATCTCCGTATCCAGGATGTCGTACAGGACGGCCGACGCCTTCAGGCCGAAGATGTCGCTCGCGGCGGCCCATCGGATCATGTACTGGACGAGCGTCTTCGGAACGCTCGCGTTCACGTTGTAGTGCGACATGTGATCCCCGACGCCGTACGTGCACCACCCGAGCGCGAGTTCGCTCAGGTCGCCCGTGCCCACGACGAGGGCGCGCCGGAGATTCGCGAGCCGGAAGAGCGTCGATGTTCGCTGCCCGGCCTGGACGTTCTCGAAGGTCACGTCGAACACCTGTTTTCCGGTCGCAAACGGGTGTCCGATGTCCTTCAGCATCTGCATGCACGCAGGGCGGATATCGATCTCGCCCGCGTCGACGCCGAAGGCCTCCATCAGTCGCGTCGCGCTGTCGCGCGTCCGCGTCGACGTCGCGAAACCGGGCATGGAATACGCTCCGATGTTCTTCCGGGGCAGACCGAGAGCGTCCATCGTCCTCGCGCATACGATGAGCGCCTGCGTTGAGTCGAGCCCCCCGGAGACCCCGATAACGAGATTCGACACGCCCGAAGCCTTCATGCGTTTGGCGAGCCCCTGCACCTGGATCTCGCAGATCTCCGAGCAGCGTCGGCCGCGAAGCGCCGGATCGAGCGGAACGTACGGAAAGCGCGGGATCTCCCGCACCGGAGGAATCCGGCCTGTCGGAACGCGCAGCGGAAGATTCACGGTCCTGTACGCGGGAATGTCGCCGTCCCCCCTGAAGCTCGTCATGATCATCCGGTCCCGGGAGAGACGATCGACGTCGATATCGGTGACGGCGATTTCCTGCTTCCAGGAGAACCGTTCCGTTTCGGCGAGCATGACGCCGTTTTCGGCGATCATCGCATGGCCGTCCCATGCAAGGTCCGTCGTGGACTCCCCCGGCCCGGCGGCCGAATAGATATACCCCGCGATGCAGCGGGCCGACTGGTTGGCGATGAGGCTCCGCCGATAGTCATCCTTGCCCGTGGTGATGTTCGATGCGGACAGGTTCGCGATGACGGTCGCCCCGCCCAGAGCCGCGCGGCTCGAAGGCGGAACCGGCGTCCACAGATCCTCGCAGATTTCGCAGTAGAGACGGAAGCCGGGGAGGCCGTCCGTTTCAAACAGGAGGTCGGCGCCGATCGGAACGTTCTTCTGCCCGCACAGGTCGATCGAATCGACGGGAAGCTCCCGCGCGGGGCGGAAATGTCGAAGTTCGTAGAATTCGCGGTAGTTCGCCGGGAAGCTCTTGACGGCGATGCCTGCGATCTTCCCTCCGCAGAGAACGACGGCGCAGTTGTACAGCGCGTCCCGCACCTTCAGCGGAGCCCCGACAATCACCGCGGCGTCCGTCAGGGCCGTCGCGTCCGCGACCGCCCTGATTCCGTCGAGCGTGGATCGCAGCAGCGCGTCCTGAAAGAAGAGATCCCCGCAGGAATACCCGGAAATTCCGAGTTCGGGGAAGACCGCCAGGATCGCCTTTTTCTCCTGCGCAACGCCCGCGAGTTCGATCGTCTTCACGGCGTTGAAGGCCGGGTCGCACACGCGGACCTCCGGA
>CAYVKE010000054.1:0-19731 GCA_964451935.1 uncultured Synergistaceae bacterium
CGAGGACGCGCCCGCGCGCCTCGTCGCTCACGAACCGGCTGCCGTTCAGGACGTGGGAGACCGTGGTGACCGAAACATTCGCTTTCCGCGCTACATCTTTCATGGTCGCCACGCGCCGTCACTTCTCCTTCCGCAATCGTTTGCGCAATCGTTTGCGGATATGCTACACTAATTTCGTCATTCCGTCAAAAAGAGGTGCAGGAAGGAAGTGGATGAATGCCTCGTATCGTCGTGGCAGGTTCCCTGAATATGGATCTTGTGATGCAATCGCCGCGGGTTCCCGTTCTCGGGGAGACGATTCCCGCCGGTCCGTTCATCACGTCGCACGGAGGGAAGGGGGCCAACCAGGCCGTCGCCTGTTCGCGCATGGGGGCGTCCGTCGCGATGGCGGGCCGGGTCGGCGACGACGCATTCGGCTCCGAAATCCGCGAATCGCTCAAGCGCGAGGGCGTCGATGTTTCTGCCGTCCTCACGACGGAGGGGTGTTCCACGGGCGTCGCGTCGATCGTCGTCGTCGAGGGAGACAACGGAATCCTCATCGCTCCGGGGGCCAACGGAATGCTTTCTCCAGAGGACATCCAAACCGCAGCGCCGTTGTTCGAAGGCGCCTCGTGCGCGCTCTTTCAACTCGAAGTTCCCGTGGAAACGGTTCTCGAGGGCTTACGGCTCGCGAGGCAGGCGGGGGCGCGGACGATTCTCAACCCCGCGCCGTTTCGACCCCTCCCCGACGAGGCGTTTTCGCTCGTCGACTTCTTCATTCCCAATCGCATCGAGCTGGAGCAGTTCTCCGGAATTCCGGGTCTTGCGGACGGAGCCTCGATGCTTCAGAGAAGGGGCGCGTCCGGGATCGTCGTGACCGTTGGGAAGGATGGTGCGTGGATGTTCGGCGATTCCGGGCGGGTTCTCGTGAAGGCTCCCGTCGTGGACGCCGTCGACAGCACGGGGGCTGGCGACGCGTTCGTCGCGGCGTTCGCGGTCGCGCTCGCGGAGGGGAGAACTCCCCGGGACGCGGTCGAAACGGCGGTCTGCGCGGGCGCTCTCGCCTGCACGCGCTTCGGCGCGCGCGAAGGCTTGCCGCAAAGGGCGGATGTCGACGCGCTCGCGGTCGCCATGAGGAGAGAATCTCCTTCTTCGTGAGGCGCGCCGTCACCTCTTGAGTTTCTTGCCGGCTTTCTCGCTGTACATGGCGGCGTCCGCCTCCGCGAGAACTCGTTCGGGGTCGGTGTCCCGAGAAAGGAGCATCGCGAAACCGAGCGATGCGCTGAGGGTGTATGTCCGCCCCTCGTCGCCGTTCGCCGTCAGTATCGCGCGCTCGATTCGTTCGCGAAGACGGGCGGCGGAGTCCTCCGGACATCTGGGGACGATCGCCGCGAATTCGTCGCCGCCGAGCCGACAGACCGTATCGCAGGACCGGAAGGAGGACCGGAGCGCGTCGGCAAGTTCGACGAGCGCGGAGTCTCCCGCTTCGTGCCCGAGGATGTCGTTGATCGCCTTGAGGCCGTCCATATCGCACATCACGAGGCATGCGGGGAACGCATCATCGCTCGTACGGAGCGAATGGAGCGCGTCCTCGAAATAGCGCCGGTTGAACAGTCCCGTCAGGCTGTCGTGCGTGCTGATCTCGCGAAGGTGCGCCTCCTGCCGCCGGATCCTTTCGATCTTTCGGGCGTTCGAGATCGCGAGTCCCAGGACGTTGGCGATATTGATCATGAACGTCAGGTATCTGTGCGCGTACCGCGGAAGGGCGAATTGTCCCGATTCCAGAACGCCGAGCGTTTCCCCTCCGTGGTCGATCCGGAGGAGGAAGCCCGCGTCCGCTCCGTTTCCTCTCTCGATCGACGACGCCGTTGAATCGCAGAGGAACGAACGGAACGCGGGGTCGAGTTCGTCGGCGGCGGGATCTCCGCAGCGCACCGGATAGTATCGCACCAGACCGGCCGCGAAAAGCATCCGGAGCGCTTCTTCAATGCCGTTGACGACATCGCGTTCCGTCTCGTACGTCGCAAGCCGTCCCATGAGATCGAACAGCATAGCGTAATCGGCGATCTGCCTTCGGTACAGCACGACCTCTTCTTTCGGTTTCCCCTCGCTGTGGCGGAGTTCCCAGTCCGCAATGAGCCGCGAGACGAAAAACGCCAGATATTCGGGGCTGACGGGAAACACGACGAAGTCGAGAGCGACGAACCGGGCGAAGTCTTCGAGGTCCGCGGACTCGCGTTTTTCGTTCAGGCTCAGACAGACGATCTTCGCTGCGGAACTCGCGAAGAACGAGCGGGCGGCGTCCCGGTCGGAAAAACCGAGGTCGGACAGGCGTTCCCGCCAGGAGCGCAGCCATGGCTCCGTGACCAGGTAATACCCTTCGCGTATGAGGAAATCAACGGAGTTCCGGTTCGCGATCGTGTAGAAACACTGGTCCTGCATCACGATGTCGAGCGTCGCGGAGGCTGGGGGAAGCGCTTTCGCGAGGGGGCAGAAACGACCGCAGACGATGATGTTCTCGCCCTGATCGAGGTGCGCCTGTTTGACCCATTCCGCCGCCTCGTCGCCGTTTTTTCCGCCCTTCCGGCATAAGTGGGGAAATTCCCCGGTGACGAGATCGGGGAAGCGGAGCGGGGGCAGGAGGCTCAGGCAGTCGTGGAAGTTCGCGCACGTATAGAGCTTCATGACGGACCGATTCAACACTCGCCGGAAATCGGATAGCGTCCCCAACGCCGGACGGCGTCGCGAACGGCGAACAACGTTTCTTCCTTCACGCTCCAGGGGATCTCTCCGTGATTGTCCGCAAGGAGGAACCCTCCTCCCGGAGCGCAGGAGCGGATCATGCGGCGCACCGCGGTCTCGGCCTCTTCCGGCGTCCAGCGGCGCATGGCGACGCCGTTGAGGGCGCCGAGGAGCGACAGCTTTCCGCGAACCTGTAGTTTCAGGGCGCCCGCGTCGTCCTGGTCGCTGAATCCGAGGATCGCGGTCCCCGTTTCCGCGATGAGGTCCGCGGCTCCGGACGCCCGGGCCGAAGCGAGATGCGTCGCGGTGGGGCCCTTGATGCGCGAGATGACGTCGCGCGCGACGGCGAACCCCGTGCGGCGGTACGTTTCCAGCGGGATCATGTCGGTGGAGGCCAGCGGGTCGAAATAGCAGATGGCGTCAGCCCCGGCGTCGATCTGCGCGTTCGCCCAGGCGACGCAGAAGGCGCTGTTGACGCGCATCAGGCGCTCGAAAAGCTCCTGTTCCTCGAAGATGAGCCGGAGGTAGGGTTCAAACCCCATCTGCATGACCGGGAGCGAGAAGGGAGACATGACGACGCCGATGACGGGAGCCTCTCCCGCTGCGACGTCACGGAGCCTCCGAAGCGTGTCGAGAACGATGCCGAGGCATGGAGCGTCCATTTTCGGAACGTCGAGATCGCGGATTTGCGCGGAACTCCGTATGAACGGCCGCCCGGCGTTCGGCGGTCCGTCGTCCGCGAAGATGACCTCGCCTCCCCACGCCTCGACCTCGAGAGGACCGTGCAGGAAGCCGTACAGGCAGTCGGTGTCGAACTTGTTCCGGAGCCGGCGCTGCGCCTCGGCGATCCGGTCCGGGCGCAGGAAGTACTCGCGGATGGACATTCCCATCTCCTTCGCGCCATAGTGCGAAAAGAGCAGAAAAAGCGGCGTGCGGTCGGGCTCCTTGTGCGACAGCGCGGTCATGACGCGTTCGAGGGATGTCATGGCGGGGGCGGTCATGCGATCGCCCCCATGCTTTGGATCAGACTCAGCGCGGAATGAGCGGTCGGTCCGAACGCGTGGGCGCCGACCTCGCGCCAGAGCGATTCGTCGAGCCGGAAGGGAGCCCCGCCGACAATGATCCGCGTCGGCGCCCCCAGGGATTCGAGGCGTTTGCGAAGGTCGGCGACTTTCAGGGCGGCGTGGAGCATCAGCGTCGAGATCAGCAGAACCTCGACCCCCTCTTCCGCGGCGCGCTCCGCAATCCGTTCCGCGGTCATTCCGGCGCCGTAATCGGTCGGGAAGTAGCCCTCGGCGTGGAGAGCGGAAGAAACAAGCCGCTTCCCGAGCGCGTGCCGGTCTTCGAGGACGGCGATCGCCATGCGCGGCCCCGTGTCGGACGGAAGGGCGGAGCGGCGTTCCGGCAGAAACGGGACGACGAGTTCCTCGCAAAGGATGCCGCTCATGTACACCTGCGCGAGGGAGAGATCCCCGCGCTCCCATTCGTTTCCGATGTCTTCGAGGACGAGATGAATAACGGACTCGACGGCCGCCGGCGTTCGTGCTCCGTTCTCCCAGACGCGCCGCAGTTCGGAGCCTGCGGCGCTCCGGTCCATCGAGAGAAGCGCATTTTTGAAGGAGTTCCCCGCATCGTCGATCATTCGTTCATCGTCGCCCCTTCGTGAAAGCGTAATCTATAACATTATTATAAAGTGAGCGTGAAAAAACGCCAGTCATTCGGAGCTTTTACACCCATGCGATCTCTTCGTATACTGTATCGGTGGGAAGCTTCAGGAACGAAACGATGCGTACGGAAGCTTCGGCGGGGGATACCCCAGGCATGATTTCTTCTGTGAAGGGCCGGCGTCGCTTTGACGCCGGGCGAAAGGCCGTGTTTCATGAAATGAAGGAGATCGGTTTCTACAGGGATCCATCGTTTCCCGTATACGAAATCAAGAGCTGTCATTCCGGTCTGCATTCCACCAGGGGGCATTTCCACGACGAGATAGCGGCGGCGCTCGTCGAACGGGGACAGAGTCGCGTAGAATGCGCGGGCGGCCCGTTCCTCGTCGACCGGGATACGCTGGTGGTCTTCCCTCCCGGAACGGTTCACTCCTGTAATCCCTGCGATGCGGACGAATGGAGCTTCCGGATGCTGTTCGTTTCGCCGGACGTCCTCCCTCCGGACGAACGCATTCCATTTTGCGGCGCCGGTCCGCGAATAGTCAGGATGGACCGTGACTTCCGTCGCCGGATCGAAGACGCATTCGAGGTTCTCTCCGGCGAAAGCGAGGCGGGCGAAAAGGAGCAGACGCTTCTTTTCCTCCTGGAACTCGTCGCCGAGCGAATCTCCTCGCCGACGGAGTCCCGAAATGAAACCGGCGCCGTCCCGGAATCCGTATCGCGCGTCGCGGACTTCCTGCACGCGCATTTCCGGGAGGAGCTTCCGCTCGACCGTCTTTCCGGAATCTCCGGCCTGAGCCGGTTTCACCTGGTGCGGGCCTTTCGACGGGCGTTCGACATGACGCCGCACGCCTTCCAGATGGCGCTCCGGATCGACGATTCGAAGCGTCTGCTTCGGAGCGGCGTTCCGATTGCGGAGGTGGCGCTGGAAACCGGTTTTTACGACCAGAGCCACTTCACGCGCGTCTTCCGCGAGATCTGCGGCGGCACTCCGGCGCACTATATCGCGTCGAACGATCCCGAATGAGCAATTTTTTCCTAGAGCGGCGCCCAGAGGAGGCGGATAATGCCGCCATCGAATGCAAGGGAGGCGTGAACGTGAAATGTGTCATTGTTGTTGACAGAGAGCTGCCGCTCGGCCTGAAGGCGAATGCCGCGGCGGCGCTTGGAATGAGCCTCGGCGCGCAGGTCGACGGGTTGATCGGCCCGGACGTGATCGACGCGGACGGACATACGCACCGGGGAATCACGAAGGTCAATCTGCCGATCCTCATGGCGTCGGCGGAGGAACTGAAGGGATTGCACGGCAGGGTGATCCTCGCTTCCGACCCCGAGGTGTCCGTCATCGGCTTCAGCAAGCTCGCGCAGGGGTGCAAGAGCTACGATCTCTACCGGGAGCGGATGAGCGGAACGCAGACGGCGGAACTCGAGTTCTCCGGGTTGTGCATCTTCGGCGCCGACAAAAAAGTTTCCGGGTTGACGGGGGCGTTGCCGGTACTGCGGTAGGGGCCGCTCGACCGGTTCATATTCGCTGCGGGGCGCTTCGCGGGAAACATAAAGCCAGCGAAGCGCCCCGCGGCGTTTCGAAAAATACTTGAATTTTCTACGGCGAAAGGGAGTCAAATTCCTTGTCATAGGGTAAAATAGATTTCCAGAGAATGGAACTGATGCCCTGACAAGGAGGATGTTCTATATGACCGCAACACCTCTTTCCGAACCCCCAAAACCCTTTATGGACGAGAATTTCCTTCTGCATTCGAAGCCCGCGCAGCGCCTGTATCACGAATACGCGGCGCCGATGCCGATAATCGACTATCACTGCCATATCCCGCCGGAAGACATCGCGAAGGACCGGAATTTCGAGAATCTCACGCAGGTCTGGCTTGGCGGCGACCATTACAAATGGCGCGCCATGAGGGCCTGCGGCGTCGACGAACGCTTCATCACGGGCGACGCCCCGGACGAGGAGAAATTCGCGGCCTGGGCGAAGGTCGTTCCCCAGACGGTGAGGAACCCGCTGTACCACTGGACGCATCTGGAGTTGCGACGCACGTTCGGCGTGGACGCGCTCCTGCGTCCCGAGACGGCGACGGATATTTACGAGCACTGCTCCCGTCTGCTCCGGACGCCGGGCTTCTCGGTCCGTTCCATCATCCGCAAGTTCAACGTCGATGCGCTATGCACGACCGACGATCCGACGGACTCGCTCGAACATCATCGCGTCATCCGGGAGAGCGCCTTCGAAACCCTCGTCGCCCCGGCGTTCCGTCCGGACGCGGCGCTCAATGCGCATCGTCCCAAAGAGTTCAACGCGTGGGTCGATCGCCTTGAGGCGGCGTCGGGCGTCCGGGCCGATTCGTTCGGGTGGTTCGTCGAATGCCTGAAGCGGCGGCATCGGTTCTTTCACGAACAGGGCTGCCGTCTGTCCGACTACGGCATCGAGGTTCCGTATGCGGAGGATTGGACGACCGAGGAAATCGAACAGGCGTACTCGGCCGTCCGGGGAGGAAAGGCCCTTTCCGGCGCCTCGCTGCTGAAGTTCCGTTCGGCCGTCCTGTACGAACTTCTCGTCATGGACCACGACCAGGGCTGGGTGCAGCAGCTTCACCTCGGAGCGCTGCGGAATGCGAATACGCGCGCGTTCCAACGCATCGGCGCCAACACAGGCTACGACGCCATCGGCGACTGGGAGCAGGGAGGGGCGCTGGCGCGCCTGCTCGACCGGCTCGACAGGGCGGGGCGTCTCGCGAAGACGATCGTCTACTCGCTGAACCCGCGCGACAACGACCTGATTCCGTCGATCCTCGGCTGTTTCCAGGACGGCTCCGTTCCCGGAAAGATGCAGATGGGGTCGGCATGGTGGTTCACGGACCAGCGGGACGGCATGACCCGGCAGATCGAAGCGCTTTCGTCCGTCGGCGTGCTCGCGCGTTTTGTCGGCATGCTCACGGACTCGCGTTCGTTCCTTTCGTATCCGAGGCACGAGTACTTCCGAAGGATTCTCTGCAACATTCTGGGCGACGAGGTGCGGCGGGGAGAACTTCCTGAGGATTACGCATTGCTTGGAGGAATCGTACGCGATATCAGCTATAACAACGCACGGAATTATTTTCAATTACGTTCTATAGAATGAAACACATGGTGACGAAAGGGGGAACAACGAGCGACGGAACATTGAAAAGGCGTGTGCTGTCATCTACAATGGGTATCGTTGATTCACAATTACTGATCCAAAAGGAGGAGAAGTCATGAAGAAGTGGATGTCGATCCTTGCGGTTCTCGCGGTCGTCACAATGGTTCTTCCTCTCGGATCGCCGGCTTCGGCGGCGCCTCAGATGATTCTTCGTCTCGGGGAAACGCACGTCGCGGATTACCCGACGACGAAGGGCGATATGGAGTTCGCCCGGCTCGTCGAGGAGCGCACGGGCGGACGGATCAAGATCGAAGTGTTCCACGGCAAGCAGCTCGGAGAGGAAAAGGCCGTCATCGAAGGCGTGCAGTTCGGCGCCATCGACTTCACCCGCGTGAGCATCTCTCCGCTCGCGGCGTTCGCTCCGATGTTCGACGCCCTTCAGATGCCCTATCTCTATCGCGGCGAAGAGCACATGTGGAAGGTCCTGAACGGAGAGATCGGCGAGAGCTTCCTCAAGAGCCTGGAGCCCGCCAACTTCGTCGGGCTCTGCTGGTATGATTCGGGCGCGCGTCACTTCTACAATTCGAAAAAGGAGATCAAAACGGTCGCCGACCTGAAGGGCCTGAAGATCCGCGTTCAGGAGAGCAAGCTGATGATGGGGCTCGTCTCGTCGCTCGGCGCCGTTCCGACGCCGATGCCCTTCGGCGAGGTGTACAGCGCGCTGCAGACCGGCGTCATCGAGGGCGCCGAGAACAACTGGCCGAGCTACTTCTCGACGAGCCACTTCGAGGTCGCCAAGTACTTCACGCTCGACGGACACACGCGAGTTCCCGAGATCCTGATCGCGAGCAAGATCGTCATGGACAAGCTCTCCAAGGAAGACCAGGAGATCATCAAGAAGGCCGCCAAGGACTCGATGCCCTACCAGATAAAGCTCTGGAAGGAATTCGAGAAGGTGGCCGAGGACAAGGTCCGCGCGAAGGGCAGCATCGTTACGACGCTGACTCCGGAAGTCCAGGCGGATTTCCAGAAGGCCATGCAGCCGATGTACGATCAGCTGAAGCCCGAGATGAAGGAAATGGTGAAGAAGATCCAGGACGTCAAATAGCCGCCCTTGAAGAGGAAGGCCGCGAATACGCGGCTTTCCTCTTTTTTCTCGGAAGGGGGAATGCGTGTGAAAGTGCTCACGGCTTCATTCCGCTTCATTCATATTTTTCTTGTGATGCTCGCGAAGGTTCTGCTCGTGGCGATGGTGATTCTGACGTGTGCGAACGTCTTCATGCGCTATGTGATGAACTCGGGCATCGGTTGGTCGGAGGAGATTTCCCTCGTCATCGTCGTCTGGTTCACCTTTATCTCGATGGCGCTCGGCGTGAAAAAGCATCTGCATATCAGCATGTGCCTTCTTCCAAAGAATATGCCGCCGCGCATCGACTTCCTGCTCGCCCGGATTTCGGATCTCGTCACGCTGTTTCTGGGGTACGTCATGATCCACTACGGCTGGATTCTCGTTCAGTTCACGAGCCGGTCCATCCTCCCCGCATCGGAATTCCCCGCCTCGATCATGTACTTTCCGCTGGTGCTGTCCGGAATTCTGGTCACGTACGAATCGATCATGAATTTCTTCGGATTCGACAAGGGGGACTCGGATCTCGACCGAACCCTGTCGGGCGGGGGGTGTTCCATCGATGCCTGACCTCGTCCTGGCGTCCTGGATCCTTCTCGGCTCTTTCGCGCTTTTGCTCGTTCTCAAGGTCCCCATCACGTTCACGCTTGTCGTGTCGTCGATCCTCACCGCCATGTACCTCAAGATTCCGCTCATGGTCATCCTGCAGCAGATGGTTCAGGGGGTGAATTCCTTCTCCCTGCTGGCCATTCCGTTTTTCATCATCGCGGGGGAGATCATGGGCGAGGGGGGAATCTCGCGCAGGCTCATCGAATTCTCGAACCTCATCGTCGGACGCGTCCGCGGGGGGCTTGCGCAGGTGAATGTCCTGGCGAGCATGTTCTTTGGGGGGATTTCCGGATCCGCCGTGGCCGATGTCTCGTCCATAGGGTCGTTCCTGATCCCGATGATGAAGAAGCAGGGGTACAAGTCCGATTTCTCGGTCGCGGTCACCGTGACGAGCGCCTGTCAGGGAATCATCATTCCGCCGAGTCACAATATGATCATCTACTCCCTCGCCGCCGGCGGCGTGTCCGTTGGGAGGCTCTTCCTCGGCGGGTTCATTCCCGGCGTCTCGCTTGGAATAGCCCTGATGATCGTCTGCTACATCCTCGCGGTGAAGCAGAAT
This sequence comes from uncultured Synergistaceae bacterium, assembly GCA_964451935.1. Classification (GTDB taxonomy): domain Bacteria; phylum Synergistota; class Synergistia; order Synergistales; family Aminobacteriaceae; genus CALFXN01. The sequence goes on from CAYVKE010000054.1 coordinate 9,813, forward strand.
CATCCGAGGGGAGGCAGCTACACCTGGAAGGAGGCGGTGCGTGTCACGAAGGAGGCGGTGCTCGGTCTGATCACGGCGGTGATCATCATGGGCGGGGTCATTTCGGGCGTCTTTACGGCGACCGAGTCGGCGGCCGTCGCCTGCATCTACGCCTTCTTCATCACGTTCTTCGTCTACAGGGAGATCCCGCTGAGCAGGATGAATAAAATCCTGTACTCCTCGCTGAAGACGCTGGCCATGGTGATGAGCCTCATCGCGGCCGCGAAGGCGTTCGGCTGGCTGCTCGCCTACCTCAGGATCCCCGCGCTGGCGACGAGCGCGCTGTTGTCCATTTCGGACAACCCCGTCATCCTCCTGTTGCTCATCAACCTGCTGCTGCTCGGACTCGGCTGCATCATGGACATGGCCCCGCTCATCCTGATCACGACGCCGATCCTGTACCCGGTCGTCGTCAAGACGCTTGGTATGGATCCCGTGCAGTTCGGCATCATAATGATGCTGAATCTCGGTATCGGTCTGTGCACGCCGCCCGTCGGGTCGGCGCTGTTCGTCGGATGCGCCGTCGGGAAGATCTCGATCGAAGAGGCGACCAGAGCGATGATTCCGTTTTACCTCGCGATGATCGTCACGCTGCTTTTCATCACGTTTGTCCCGCAGATCGTCATGTTCGTCCCCGACCTGTTGATGCCGCAGTAAGCGGAGATAGCGAAGGCGGACGCAAACGGCGACTGGGCTCCCGAAACAACAGGGAGCCCAGTCGCCGTTCATGCCGTTGCGCGTTCCTATTTTCGGCGGTGTCTTTCGAGACGTTCCACCAGCTCTTTTCGCAGCGGGGCGTTCAGATCCGGAAAGAAGCTGTCCGTCATATCCGGAACGGTGCGTCCCCGGAGCTGTTCGAAGTCGGAGAGAATGAACGGGCCTCCGGGGAGGTCGCGGATGCCGTCGCAGTAGTAGAGATCGGTCATGGCTTCGATGCAGGTTGTGAGAACCGGAGGAAGCGCGTCGAATTTCGCGTGGTAGCCTTCGAGCGTCGGCCGCAGGCGCGTATTGCATTTCGCGACGGAGTTGAGGGCGATGGAGCGGAAGGCATGTTCGAGCGCGGGGTTCCGGAAGCGTTCGAGAACGTCGTCTCCGTATCGGTGCGCTTCGGCGTCGTCCGAAAATGCAGGGACGATTTCGTCGTGGACGAGGCTTTGCAGACGCGGCGCGAATCGCGGATCCTCGACGAAGTCCCTGACGTATTCGATGCCGTTCAACAGCGCGACGGGAACGGACGCCGTATGGACGCCGTTCAGGATGCGGACTTTCCGGTCGCGGTAAAAGCCGAGCTTGTCGCCGGTGACGATGACGTTGAGGTCCGCTTTGTGGAACGGAAGGACGTCGAGAATTTCCCGGCCGCCCTGGATGACGAACAGATGGAAGAGTTCTCCGGACGTTATGTTCGGGTCTTCCTTCCCGAGCTTTCGGAAGAGTTCCGGAGCGTCCTTCGCCGGAAAGCCCGGAACGATCCGGTCGACGAGCGTGTCGTAAAACCGGCAGGCGTCGAGGTAGTCGAAGAAGACGTCATCGTATTTCCAGAGTCTCGCATAGCGTTCGACGCACGTCCTGAGCGCCTGTCCGTTGTTCTCGATGAGTTCGAGAGGCAGGATCGAGAGCGGCGGCAGAGCGGTGGCGGAACGCTCGCGCAAGACGGCTGTCAGGAGCGACGGGAAATTGTGCGGTTTCGGATGCTCCTCGAAAAAGATTCCCGCTTCGGTCGTGTTCGATGTAACCACGCTGAGGGAGGGGCTGAGCGCGGCAGCGAGCATGGCCGACATTCCGTCTCCCTCGAACGGATTGCAGCCGCCCCGGATGACGTTTACTGATTCGAGGCTCTCCTCGTAGTTTCCGTTCCGGTATCCCCGCAGCAGGACCGAATACGTTCCCGCGCGCACGAGTTCGTCCACGCGTCCCTTCGCGATGGGCTGCACGAGGAAGACGGAATGTTTCTCTCCGGTCGCGGCGGCGATGCGTTCGAGCATCCAGTCGAAAAATGCGCGTATGAAGTTGCCTTCGCCAAACTGCAGTACCGTGTAGCCCATAAGCAATCATCCTCCCGTGGAAGTCTGTGAGGCGACGGTCCGGATTCGACCGCCGCCTACAGCATAACACCGTCCTTGAAGATCGCAATCTCCGCGCACCGGTTCTTCTCTCCCCGCGTGAGTTCTCCCGAAGCGGTCGCCGAGAGGAGTTCGACGAGCCGTTTCGCATGGACGTCGCGGCGTTCACCCTTCAGGAGCGGCCCGGCGTCGAAGTCGAGCCAGCCGCGCTTCCGCTCGTAGAGCGCGGTATTGGAGGCGATCTTTATCGTCGGAACGACGGTGGAAAACGGAGTCCCCCTGCCGGTTGTGAAGAGGAGTATCTGCGCGCCGCCCGCGGCCAGGGCCGTGCTCGACACGAGGTCGTTTCCCGGTCCGACGACGATGGCGACTCCCTTTTTTGTTCCCTGCGCTCCGATCGGAAGGACGTCGGTTACGGGAGCGGATCCGCATTTGTTGACGGCGCCGAGCGATTTCTCCTCCAGGGTCGTGATGCCGCCGTCCTTGTTCCCGGGAGACGGGTTTTCGTAGACGGGCAGGCCGTGCGCGGCGTAGTAGCCGCGGAACCGCCGGATGGCGTTCGCGAAGGCGTCGAAAACGGAGCGTTCTGCGATACGGGATGCAACCACATCCTCGGCGCCGAACATTTCCGGGATTTCCGTCGCGAGGACGCGCCCGCCCCACGCGCACACAAGGTCCGCGACCGCGCCGACGAGAGGGTTGGCCGAAAGACCCGAAAAACCGTCGCTGCCGCCGCATTTTACGCCGACCGCAACGTCCGAAAGCGGAAAGGTCGCGCGTTTCTTCGGCGCAGCGGCGGAAAGCTCGTCGAGGAGCGCATAGAGCGTCGAATAGTCGTCAAGCGATTCCTGGAGGGAGAAAAAGCGCGCCTTTTCCGCGCCTTTCAGGCGGGCTTCGAGAAAAACCCGCTGGAGATTTTCGCATCCCAGTCCCGCGACGACCACGCCTGCCGCGCAGGGGTTCCGTGCGAGTCCCGCGAGGACGGCCACCGTGCGTTCGAGGTCTTCTCCGAGCTGGGAGCATCCGAATGGGTGCGCGAGCACGCGAACGTTCGTAATCCACGGGTCCGGCGCGTAGCTTTCCGCGAGATGTTTGAGGTAATCGTTGATGCATCCGACGGTCGGAATGATCCACAGATCGTTTCGGACGCCCGGCGCGCCCTCGTTGCGGGGAAATCCTTCAAAAACGGGAATGTCGATCCCACAACGTTCCGGCGCGGAAGGAGACGGCGTCCACGTCATATTCCACTCCTCGCGGAGAGCGGAACGCGCGTTATGGGTATGCACCCATTCCCCCCGTTTGATGGGGCGAACGGCCAGACCGATGGAATGTCCGTACTTGACGATGTTCTCTCCCGCACGGATTTCCTTCACCGCGACCTTGTGTCCCGGAGGAATATCTGCGCCAAGCGGTTGTTCGGGCATGCACGGAAGATACGATCCTCTTCCGCCTCCTTCAGGAAGAACCGCCACGTTATCCCGGTCGTTGAGGAGGATGCAGCGGATTTTCGATTCCTGCGTCGGACTCATTCGGGATTCGCCCCTTTCGGTGGTGTGCTCGAAGTGGATGCGTTCCGTTCTTCGTAACGGATATCCGTTCGATAAAACGAGTCGAGGGATGGACTCAAAATACCCGATGCCGGAAAAAAGTCAAGAATCCATGCCGGACGTCGCTCGGAGCGTGCTTCTGCCGTCGGGTCGGATTTATTGCAATATATAGTTGACAGGGGCGTTTCGGTATCGTAACGTATGCATATGTGTTTCACGGATAGAATCGTTATTTTACTGGGTGGAATGACATGACGAAAACGGACGAATCGATCGAACACGAAAACGGCGATGGAAACATGGAAACCGAGGCGGGAGCTTTATCGATCCGTGTTCTGGACAGGACGCTTGCGGTTATCGGTTTTATGGCTGAGACCAGGCGTCAGGTTGGAATCACGGAGATTTCCTGCGCGACGTCGCTCTCCAAGGCGACGATTCACAGAATCCTGTCTACGTTGCGGGATCATTCCGTCGTCCTGAAGGACGAAAACGGAAGGTACCAGATGGGGCCTGCCGTACTTCTCTGGGCGGACGCGTATCGCCGGAGGTCGGGCCTCGCGGAGCTGGCCCGTCCGCTGTTGCGGGCGCTCTGGGAGCGATGTCGCGAGACGGTGCATCTCTTCGTCTATGAAAACGGGGATGCGTTCTACCTCGACAAGATCGACAGCCCGCACCCGGTCGGAATGCGCTCGCGGATCGGAGCGCGGCGCGACCTGTACAGCACTTCGGCGGGCCGCGCAATTCTCGCATTTCTTCCGGATTCCGAACGGAACGCCTATCTCGGGCGGACGGAATTGCTCGCGCATACGGCCATGACGGTGACGGACCGGGCAAAGCTCGAAGAAATTCTCGCTTTCGGCATGGAACAGGGCTTTTTCGAGGAAAAGGAAGAGAACGAAGAGGGAATTCGCTGCGTTGGGGCGGCGATCCTCGATCTTCGGGGGTATCCGGTGGGAGCGGTGAGCGTCAGCTCTCCCTCGTACCGGTTCAGCGACGAGCAATCCCATTCCATGGGGGTGTTTGTGCGGGATACGGCGCTGGCTATTTCGCGCGGACTCGGCTACGGGAAGTGATCTCCTTGCGTTTTTCAAAGGGGCGGAGAAAAAGCCAAATTTGTGGGGAGGCGACGTGCAGTGGACATACGAAATTCGGCGAATCCTGTTGATGTGAGGAGGTATTACGATACGGAGGCGCTCCGGAAGGAGTTCCTGATCGAAGGGCTCTTTGCGGCGGACTCGATTCCGATGGTGTATTCGCATGTTGACAGGATGATTACGGGATCCGCCTGCCCGGTTGCGTCATCGCTACGGCTGGAATGCGGCCCGGAACTCGGAGTGGATTTCTTCCTTCAACGACGCGAGATGGCCGTCCTCAACATCGGCGACGCGGGGACGATTTGCGCTGACGGCAGGGAGTATCGCCTGAACCGCTACGAAACGCTGTATGTGGGAATGGGGACGAAGGACATCGAGTTTCGGCGCGAAGCGGGAAAGGCTCCGCGTTTCTACCTCCTGAGCTGCCCGGCGCACTGCTCGTATCCGACGACGCTCGTCACGAAAGACATGTCGGTCAAACAGGCGCTGGGATCGAAGAAAGAATGCAATGAGCGCGTCATCAACAAGTACATCCATCCCGACGTCGTGAAGAGCTGCCAGCTTTCCATGGGGATGACCGAGCTTGCGGAAGGATCCGTGTGGAACACGATGCCGACGCACACCCACGAGCGCCGCATGGAGGTGTATCTCTACTTCAATCTGCCGGAAAACGGCGTCGTCTTCCATTTCATGGGGGAACCGACCGAACTTCGCCACATCGTGGTCCGCGATCGCCAGGCCGTCATCTCGCCGAGCTGGTCCATTCATTCCGGCGTGGGGACGAACAGCTATGCCTTCGTGTGGGGGATGGCAGGAGAGAACCAGACCTTCACCGATATGGACGCGGTCCCGATGAGCCTTCTGAAATGACCGACCCCACGGGAGCTTTCCTCGAAAGGATCGACGCCTTCACGGGACGTCTGGAGCGGTGGTTGCTCGTTGTCCTCCTCGTCGCTATGATCGTCCTCGGAATGCTCCAGATTATCAGCCGGTTCGTCATCAGGTCGCCGATCATGTGGTCCGAAGCGCTGCTCATGTATATGTTCGTGTGGAGCAGTTTCATCGGCGCGAGCCTCGCCGTCCGGGAATCGGCGCATTTCGAGGTGGAGATATTCGTCGTTCGTCTTCCTCCCGTCGTGCAGAAGGTTCTGGCGATCGGCGTGTATGTGACGATTTTTCTCTTTTCGGTGTTTCTCGTCGACAAAGGAGTCTTTCTTGTCAGGCTGAACCAGCGGCAATTGATGGCGCTCCTTCCGTTCACGATGAGCTGGCCGTATCTGATTCTGCCGCTGAGCGGAACGTTGATGGCCATCCATTCGCTCCGGCATATCGGGCGGCTGTCGTCGCTGCAGTGCGCGGAACGGGGAAACTGATATGGCGACCATGATCTTTTCGATCTTCATCCTTCTGCTGGTCATACGCATGCCGGTTTCGTTTTCGCTGGCGATTTCGGCGACTCTGGCCCTCGTCTTTGCGGGAAGCATGGATCCCCTCATCGTGGCGCAGCGAATGTACACGTCCGTCGAGTCTTTCTCTCTCATAGCGATTCCCTTTTTCATCCTCTCGGGCGGATTCATGGAAGCCGGCGGGATCTCCCGACGCCTGATCGCCTTTTCTTCGAGCCTCGTGGGACACATCCGCGGCGGGCTCTCGATGATCAGCATCGTGGCGGCGATGTTCTTCGCGGGGATATCGGGGTCGACCGCGGCGGACACGGCGGCGATCGGCAGCGTGCTGATCCCGGCGATGGAAAAGAAGGGGTACGGCAAGGACCTGGCCACAAGCGTCGTCGGGACGGCGGGAGCGATCGGCATCATCATTCCTCCGAGCATCCCGATGATCATCCTCGGGATTACGGGGGGCATTTCGATCGGCGGACTGTTCCTCGGCGGCGTGTTCCCCGGGATTCTCATGGGGTTCGCGCTTATGGTCACAAGCGCTCTCTACGCCCGGGCGCGGCGCCTGCCCGCCGAACGGCGCGCGACCTGGAAAGAGCGGTGGGCCGCGTTTGTGGATTCGATTCTCGCGCTGATGACGATGGTCATCATCATGGGCGGCATTCTTTCCGGAATCTTCACCGCGACGGAAGCTTCGGTGGTGGCGGCCGTCTATTCGTTCATCGTCGGAAAGTTCGTCTACGGGGAGCTTCAATGGGCTGACATCCCGCGGCTTTTCGTGAAGACGGGGATCACAACCGGCGTTGTTGTGTTGTGCATCGCGACCGCGTCCAGCTTCGGCTGGATCCTTGCGGCGGAGCAGATCCCGACAAGAATCGCCCAATTCGTCTTTTCGTTGTCGGAAAACCGTCTGGTGATCCTGTTCCTGATGAACGGACTGATGCTCTTCATGGGGACGTTTCTGGATGTCTCTCCGATCATCATCATCCTGGTCCCGATCCTGTTTCCCATTGCGTCGCAGTTCGGAGTGACTCCGATTCATTTCGGAGTCATGACGATCGTGAATATGGCGATCGGACAGTGCACGCCGCCGGTCGGGATTTCCCTCTTCGTGGCCACGGGGATCGCCAAGGCGAGTCTGGGCGAGATTCTCGGCGCATACTCCAAATACCTTCTGACCATGATCGTCGTCCTTGCGATCATAACAGTCTTTCCGCAGATCATCACGTTCCTCCCGGAAGCGGTCATGGGGCTGAAGTGACGTTGTCTGACGCGGCCGGGCGCAAAGAGCGCGTCCGCTGCGCGATGGATGCGAAGGGGGGACGAAACCGGGGAAGGAATCCGAAAGACTGCACCGTCGGCGCTCTCGCGGAATGAGGTTCCCGGAAGCATCCGGGGACGCGGTTCGATCGAAGGAACATGAAGGGGGAAGAGAGATGTTTTCCGGAAAGCGATATGCGGTTTGTGCGCTTCTTGTCGTCTTCTCGGCGGTTCTCCTGGCCGGGACGGCCGTTTCGGCCTCTGCGGCGCCCATCGTTCTGAAATTGTCCAACGTTCTTCCGGACGGGAATCCCACCACCGAATCAATGGTGTTCTTCGTGGCGAAGGTCAAGGAAAAAACCGGCGGTTCCGTCGAAATTCGTCTTTTCAACAACAGCCAGCTCGGAGGTCAGAGAGAGGCGCTTGAGAGCCTTCAGGCGGGAACGATCGAAATGTGCATGTCCTCCGCCGGTCCGGCTGCGCAGTTCGTTCCCTCCCTCGACGTGCTTTCGCTGCCGTACGTTTTCCAGAGCACGGAGCACATGTTCAAGGCGCTTGACGGCAAGGCCGGCGAGATTATGAGGAAGGACATCGACAAGGCCGGCTTCGTCTTCCTGTATTGGGCCGACGCAGGGTCCCGGAACCTCATCAACAAAAAGAAGCCCATCACGAAACCCGAAGATCTCAAGGGACTCAAGATTCGCGTCATGGACAGCAAACTCATGGTGAATACGCTCAACGCGATGGGCGCGATCGCCACGCCGATGGCTCAGGGCGAGGTGTACAGCGCGCTGCAGCAGGGCGTTCTCGACGGTTGGGAGAACAACCCCGTCACATTGCTGACCCTGAAGCTCTATGAAGTGTCCGACTACTTCTCCTGGACGCTGCACTTCATGGTCCCGGACGTTGTCCTGATGAGCAGGCAGGCATTCGCGAAACTCTCTCCGGAGCAGCAGAAGGCCGTTCTGGAAGCGGGAAAAGAAGCGCAGGTCAAACAGCGGGAGTACTGGAATGCCTTCATTACCAAGACCGTGGATGAACTCAAGAAGAAAAATGTCAAATTTAACGATGTTGATGTCGCTCCGTTCGTGAAGTCGGTTCAGCCGGTCTGGGAAGACTACAGGAAGAAATACGGAACGGAACTTCTCGACCTCATTCAGGCGGCGAAGTAGCTGTTGCACAAGGCGGGAGGCCCCGTTGCGGGGTCTCCCTATGTCGGGACGCTTCTCAACCGTCTCGTTCCGGGGGGAATTACGTGTGAGAATCGCAAAGCTGACCGCTCCGCGAAAAATCGAAATCTTTGAAGAGAAACAACCGTCTCCGCGAGCCGGAGAGGTCCTCGTTCACATACGGGCTGCGGGAATCTGCGGCTCGGACCTGCATATCTATCAGGGGGAGCGCTCCGACGTGGCGTTGCCGCGCGTTCTCGGCCACGAACTCGTCGGCGAGGTCGAGAGCGTCGGCGCAGGCGCGACCCGTTTCGAGAAAGGCGACCGCGTCGCGATCGATCCCGTGGTGTCCTGCGGTTCGTGCCTTTCGTGCCGACGGGGGTACGACAACCTCTGCAGCATCGTGAAATGTCTTGGCGTTCAGGTCGACGGCGGATATTGCGATTACTTCGCCGTTCCCGAGAAGAAGGTCTATGCGCTGCCTTCCGACATGCCCTGGGAGAAGGCGGTCCTCATCGAACCCTTTTCTATTTCAGCTGAGGTGCTTGCGCGGAGCGAGGCCCGGGCCGGTGACAAGGTTCTCGTCATCGGAGCCGGAACGATCGGGCTATGCATCCTTCAGGCCATGAAGCTCGCCGGAGCGGACGTTCTCATAACCGATTTCGTGGACAGCCGCCTGGAAAAGGCGAAGCGCCTGGGCGCGGACGGATGCGTCAACGGCGGGAAGGAAATCCTCGCGGACGCCGTCAGGGAATTCACCGGAGACTTCGGCGCCGATGTCGTCGTCGAAGCGGTCGGAATCCCGAAGCTTCTGGAGGAAAGTCTCGCGTTTGCGGCTCCGGGCGGTCGAATCGTTGTTCTCGGGTTCCATCCGGAACCGGCGAAGATCCCGGAGGTCGCAGTGGTCAAGAAGGAACTCAAGATTATCGGTTCCCGGATGAACTGTCGCCGTTTCCCGCAGGTGATCGAATGGTTCGACGGGAATCGGGTGAACCCGGAGGCGCTCGTATCGGCCGTGTATCCGTTCGAAAAGCTGGATGACGCGTTCCGCGACATTCTGGCTGCGCCGGACCGGTATCTGAAAGTCGTCGTCACGTATTGAGCGACACGCAACATACATTCCAACAGAGAAAGGCGAGGAGCGACATGATTCTTGATCTCTTCAGACTTGACGGAAAGACGGCCATTGTGACGGGAGCGCGGAAGGGCCTGGGGTACGGCATCGCCGAAGGTCTGGCCGAAGCGGGAGCGAACATTGTGGGCGTCGGGCCGATCGAAATGCCGGAGCTTGCGGCCCGGGTAAAGGAGCTGGGACGGAAGTTCCTCTTCGTGGACGCGGATCTCACGAGCCAG
>CAYVKE010000055.1:0-318 GCA_964451935.1 uncultured Synergistaceae bacterium
TGAGGCGATGATGCTTCTCGGAATGATCCACGCGCTTCGCGGAGAGGACGCGAAAGCGCGGCGCATGCTCTCCGCCCTGGAGAAGAACGATCCGAACAAGGCGAAGCAGTTGCGGAAGTGGATGGAGAACAAATAGCCGATCGGGGAGGGGGATGTCCATGAAGGCGCGTTGCGTTGTCGGAGGGCTTCTCGTCATGGCGGTCGCGCTGGTGCTTTCGGGAAGCTGCGCGACGGCGACAAGCGGCGGAGGCGGGGGCGGCGGGGAAGGCGGAAGCGGGGCGGCGGCCGCAGCGAACCGCGAGGCGGACCAGGCGCTCG
>CAYVKE010000055.1:328-19193 GCA_964451935.1 uncultured Synergistaceae bacterium
CTGTTCCGCGAAGGGGACTACGCCCGGGCGATCAAGGTCATGGGCGCGGTGCTCCCCCGTCTACCGGAGGACCGGAAGGGCGAGGGGAACTACATCATCGGATCGAGCCATCTCAGGACCGGGAACTACGAGGCGGGGCAGGAGTTTTCGCTCGTCGCGCTGTCCAAATACTACAAAGGCGAAACGACGCTCTGGGGCGACCGGGAGAAGGTCCGCACGCTGGCGGCGACCGATCTGTCGTACCACGCGAGCGACAAAGGGGATTACGGGATCATCGATCGCGTCGAGGGGATCGTGAGCGATGACGTCAAGCTCGACCGCGTTCTCGTGCGGGAGCCGAACGGCGTTCTGGCGGGACGGACGCGCCTGTCGTCGATCCTGTCGTTCTACAAGGCCCGGGCGCTGAAGAACGCGAAAAAGGCGCAGGAAGCGCTCGCGCTCCTGAAGACCATGGCGTTCGATACGGGGAAGATCTTCGTGGACGGCAAGGTGACGGGACTCACCGAAGCGGTCGAAAAGCTGACCGCAGAGGTCGCCGCGATGGCGGCCCGGTTCCTTTTCCGCGCCGCGCTGCGTCCGCTCCGGCTCTGAGGCCGGTCGAAGGCGCCCGTCGTGAGGAACGGCGTCGGAGGGGCTGGCCGATGAGAAAAAAGGCGCCGCTGTCGGGTATACTCATCCTGTTGGCGATCCTGTCATCCGCGATTGCGGGGAACGCAATGCCTGCGGCGACGTCGGTCCGGCTCGCCGTGGTCGATTTCCGGGCCAACGGCGTTCCCTTCCACCTCGGGGCGGGCGTCGCGGAGATGGTCCGCGGACGGCTCGTCGGCGTTCCGGGATGCACGGTGCTCGAACGGACGCAGCTCGCCGCCGTCGCCGCGGAACACAAGCTCGCGCTCTCGGGGCTCGTCGACGAACGGACGGCCGTAAAGCTCGGGAAGCTCGTCGGCGCACGGTACATGCTTCTCGGCTCCGTGAACGGCCTGGGGGCCGTGATCGCGATCAGCGCCCGGCTCGTTGACGTCGAGACCGCCGTGGCGCTTTCGGCGTTCAACGTCTCCTCGAACGACGGCGAGAACGGCCTGTTCGCTGCGTCGCAAACACTCGGGGAAAATATCGTCATGGAATTGTTCGGAAGCCCTGCGCCGACGCCGAAGGAGTAGAAGCGGATTTCGCGTCCCCCTTCCGCGTCCCGTCGGGCGCGGGAGGGGGATTTTTCGTATGGAGCGGAATGCGTTTGTCGCCGTAATCGCCGCCGTTATCGCGACGATGGTCGTCGTCGTGTATCTCGGGGATGTTCGCTGGAATGAAAAAACGGCTGCGATCCGGTCGGAGCTTGATCGCGCGCGCGTCGAAGCGAACGTTGCGGTTTCCGGAGCGGCGGCGGAGCTTCCCGGTCCCGTCCGGCGGTATCTCGACGCGGTCCTGCCGGAAGGGACGCCGAACGTCATCGGGGTGACGCTTCGCCACGAGGGACGGTTCAACATGAGCGAGACCGGGGAGCGGTGGACGCCCTTCACGTCGGACCAGACGGCGACGATGCGCCGCCCGGGATTCGACTGGGACGCGCGGATCCGCATGGCGCCGGGCGTGAACGTCTACGTCCATGACGCCTATGTCGCGGGGAAGGGCATGCTGCACGCCGCCGTCCTCGGCCTTGTGACCGTGGCGGATCAGCGCGATACGCCCGAAATCGCGCGGGGCGAGCTGATGCGGTTCCTCGCCGAGTCCGCGTGGTATCCCACGGTGCTGCGGCCCGGACAGGGCGTGCACTGGGAAGCGATCGACGAACGCTCGGCCCGCGCCTTCCTCGATGACGGGGGCGCTTCCGTTTCGCTGGTGTTCTTCTTCGGTGCGGACGGCCTGATCGAAACGTTCCGGGCCGACGCGCGGATGCGAAGCGCGGGCGGCGTCAACGTCGCGACGCCATGGGGCGGTCGGCTCTGGAACTACGAGCGCCGGAACGGGATCCTCGTTCCGCTCGACGGCGAGGTGTCGTGGCTGCTTCCCGACGGCCCGAAGCCCTACTGGCGCGGATGCATCACGGACATCCGGCACGAATTCGCGCGGTGAGCGACGGATGAAGACCGCTCCCCACGTCATCATGCTCGGCGACATTCCCGTCGAGGTGACGCGCAAGAAGATGAAGACGCTGCGTCTGGGCGTCTATCCCCCGGACGGGCGCGTCCGGATCTCCGCGCCGCTGAAGACGAACGACGAGACAGTGCTCCGCATGGCGACGGAGCGGCTTGCGTGGATCGAGCGGCAGCGGGAGAAGTTCGCGGCCGTCCCGCCGCCCGCGCCGGTCGACTTCGTCGACGGCGAGGTTCACGCATTTCTCGGGGAGCCCTGCCGTCTGCTGGTGCGCGAGCGGAACAGCGCGGCCCGCGTCGACGCGTGCGGCGAACCGGCGATCGCGATCACCGTTCGGCCCGGAAGCACGCGGGAGCAGCGTGAGGCCGCACTGCTCGACTGGTATCGCGACCGGCTCTCCGAACTGATTCCGCCGCTGATCGACCGATGGCGGTCCGTCATGAACGTAAGCGTCGACGAGTGGCGCATCCGCAGGATGAAGACGCGGTGGGGAAGCTGCAACATCGCGGCCCGGCGCGTCTGGTTCAGCCTGGAGCTGGCGCGGAAACCGGCGCCCTGCCTGGAGTACATCGTCGTCCACGAGCTGACGCACTTGCTCGAACGCGGCCACGGTGCGCGCTTCAAGGCCCTGATGGACGGCTTCCTTCCCGACTGGCGCGAGCGCCGGAAGCTGCTGAACGCTGCGGTCAACGGCGCGTAAGTCTTGTAGTGCTACGCTGTATGCAGACGTCAAACAGACCGAAACGGGGTGTCTTCATGAACGAACAGAGAGGAAACACGCAGACCGCGACCGCGTATTTCGCGGGCGGATGCTTCTGGTGCATGGTGTCGCCGTTCGACGCGCTCGACGGCATTCTCGAGGTGCGCTCGGGCTACATGGGCGGACACATCGCGAACCCGACGTATAAAGACGTGAAGAGCCAGACGTCCGGGCACTACGAGGCGATCCGCGTGTGCTACGACCCGGATGCGGTCTCCTACGACACGCTGCTCCGGGCGTTTTGGCGGCAGGTGGACCCCACCGACGACGACGGCCAGTTCCAGGATCGGGGTCCCTCGTACCGGACCGCGATCTTCTACGTCACCGACGAACAGCGCGCGGCGGCGGAGGCGTCGAAAAAAGCGATGGACGAATCGGGACGCTTCCCCGGCCCCATCGTGACGCCGATCCTGCCCGCGTCCACGTTCTACGACGCCGAGGAGTATCACCAGGACTTCTACAAGAAGAGCCCCGACGAGTACCACGAGGACCGGGCGAAGTCCGGGCGCGACGAGTTCATCGCGAACGTCTGGGGAGACGACTATTACGACCTCTCGCGCTGACGCCTTCCTCGCGGGGCTCGACGGCGCGTTCGTCCTCGGCGTCAATCCGCCGGTCGTCGACTTCGCGTTCGGCGACGTGTGGGCCAAGCCACTCGGGCTGCTCTACCTGCTCGAAGAGCTTCGCACGCGCGGAAATTCCGTCGCCCTGATCGACTGCGTCCACGAGGGGCGCGAAAAGCCGCTGCCCTACGGACGCTTCCGGATCGCGCGCGAAAGCGTTCCGAAGCCCGCGCCGTACCGGGACATTCCAAGGCGCTACTGGAGGTACGGCATGAGCGAGGCCGCCTTCCGCTCGCGTCTCGCCTCGCTCCCGCGGCCCGACGCGGTGCTGCTGACGTCCGGGATGACCTACTGGTATCCGGGCGTCGCGTGGTGCCTCGCGATCCTTCGAGAGGTCCTGCCCGGCGTTCCGGTGTTCCTCGGGGGCGTGTACGTGCGTCTGTGCCCGGAGCACGCGGCCACGCTCGGAGCGGACTTCGTCCAATCGGAGTTTCGCCCCGTCGCGGCCGCGCGCCCCGCGTTCGACCTCTACGACGGTCTCGGCTACGCGGTCACGGCGACGTCGTGGGGGTGCCCGCTGCGGTGCGGCTACTGCGCCTCGTCGCGTCTCTGGCCGTCGTTCGTCCTCCGTCCGCACGACGAGGTCGAGCGGGAGATTTCGTTCGAGCTGTCGCTTCCCGGGGTGAACGACATCGCGTTCTACGACGACGCGCTCCTCGTGGGGCGCGAGACGCGCTTCCTCCCCCTCGCTTCTCGCCTCGAACGCTTCGACGGGGCACGGTTCCACACGCCGAACGGCCTCCACGTCCGCGAGATCGACGCGGCGTGCGCCCGCGCGCTCCGGCGGGCGCGCTTCGTGACGCTTCGGCTGAGCCTCGAGAGCGTCGATCCGGGGATCGGACATTCGGGGTCGGACAAAGTCTCGCGCGACCAGTACGCCCGCGCCGTCGCGAACCTCCTCGACGCGGGGTACGAGCCCGAACGCCTCGAGACCTACCTTCTCGTCGGGCTCCCCGGCCAGACGCCCGAGTCGGTCGCGGACGCGATCGCGTTCGTGCGGTCGCAGGGGGCCGTCCCGAAGCTCGCGGAGTTCTCGCCGCTGCCCGGAACCAGAATGTTCGCCGACGCGTGCGCCCGCTCTCCGGAGATCGCGTCCGAACCGCTGCTCCAGAACAATACGGTCTGGGCGCCGTATATCGGCCGCACGATCGAGCCCGGCGTGTTGCAGGACCTCAAGGATCTCGCGAAGGGACGGCGCTGAGGGGGGCGCACTTCCCCGCTTCGGCCGAAAACGGCGAACTCTCGTCGGACGCCCGGTCTTCCGACTGCCGCCGCCTCTCCCGTCCGCTTCTTTTACGAACCGAACACACTCCCGAAACGCTTCCGAGACCTTCGCCGTGTAGAGTCTTCAGCGGAACTCCCCGGAGTCCGCTCCGGAATCTCACGGCGAGGTGATCTCATGTCCGAAATGTCTGTTCGTGCGTCGGCGCGCCGGCGCGGAATCGCGGTTTTCCTTGCGGCTCTGGCCCTGTTGGCGCTTTCGTCCGCATCGTTTGCGGCGACGAAGGCGAAATATGTCTTTCTCATGATCGGGGACGGCATGGCGCTCCCGCAGCGCAACGCCGCTGAAATCTTCCTCGCGGCCGAAAAGGACGCCGCGAAGCCCGGCATCGTCCGGCTCGCGATGAACGAGCTTCCCGCGCAGGGGATGTGCACGACCTATTCGACGAACTCCCTGATCACGGACTCCGCGGCCGCGGCGACGGCGTTCGCGT
The DNA here is from genome assembly GCA_964451935.1 of uncultured Synergistaceae bacterium. GTDB lineage: Bacteria > Synergistota > Synergistia > Synergistales > Aminobacteriaceae > CALFXN01. Next base: position 5,518 of record CAYVKE010000055.1, read on the forward strand.
GCGGCGAGAAGACGAAGTCCGGCGTCATCGCGATGGACCCGAAGGGCGAGAGGAAGCTCCCCATCATTACGCAGCTCGCGAAGGCGTCGGGCCGGAAGATCGGGATCGTCTCCTCCGTGTCGATCGACCACGCGACACCTGCGGCGTTCTATTCGCACGCGGCAGGACGGAGCGTCTACTACGGAATCGCGCTGCAGCTCGCGGAAAGCGGCTTCGACTACTTCGCGGGCGGCGGACTCAAGAAACCCAAAGGCGACAAGGGCGACCAGCCGGACGCGTTCGAGGCTATCGAAAAGGCAGGGTACGTCATCACGCGCACGCGCGACGACTTCCTGAAGCTGAACGCGTCCTCCGGGAAGATTCTCGCGATCAATCCCGTGCTCGACCGGGACAAGGCGCTTTCCTACGAAATCGACCGCCAAGACGGCGAGATCACGCTCGCCGAGTTCACGACGAAGGGGATCGAGCTGATCGATAACCCGAACGGTTTCTTCATGATGGTCGAGGGCGGCAAAATCGACTGGGCGTGCCACGCGAACGACGCGGTCGCCTCGATACGGGACACGATCGCGTTCGACGACGCGGTCCGCGTCGCGCTTGATTTCTACAAAAAGCATCAGGACGAAACCCTTGTCGTCGTCCTCGCGGACCACGAGACGGGCGGCATGTCGATCGGCTTCGCGGGAACGCAGTACGACACGTTCTTCTCGAAGCTGCGCTTCCAGAAGGGCTCGTATCTCGCGTTCGACGCCTTCCTCGCCGAATACAAGAAGACGCATCAGACGGAGACGGCGAAATTCGACGACATCGCCGCAAAGATTACGGAGTTCTTCGGCTTCCGCTTCCTTTCCGACGAGAAACTCGTCGACCTGGAGTCGAAGGCGAAGGGCGGCGATTCGGCGGCGGCGCAGGAACTCGAACTCGCCGTCAAGCCGCGCGAGATGAAGGAACTCCGGTCCGCCTTCGAACAGACCATGAAGGGCGCGAAGGAGCGTTCGAGCGACGAGGAAACATACCTCCTCTACGGCGAGTACGAGCCGCTCACGATCAGCCTGACGCATATTCTCAACCGGAAGGCCGGGATCGGCTGGACGACCTACGCGCACACGGGCGTCCCCGTGCCGGTGTCCGCGATCGGCGTCGGGCAGGAGACGTTCAACGGATACTACGACAACACGGACGTCCACGCGAAGATGAAGGCGGCCATGGGGCTGTAGGAACCGTCCGCATCCCGATTGCGAGCGACGCTTCCCGCCGTTTCGGGAAGCGTCGCTCGCGTTCGCGCCCCGGACGCGCATTTCTCCGGCGAAGGCTTTCCGTCGGCTTTTTCGGGACAGTCTGCGGAGCGTCTGCGCAAAGGCGACGCGATCGCAGCGCATCGGCCCCCCGCTTGCGACAGAGAGCGAAGGGCGGAACCGGAGGAGAATAGTATGTTCCGACACTATGCAGCATCGTTCTTTTCAGGCTTTCGCCGCAGGGATGTCGCGTTTTCCGTCTTCGTCGCGGTGATCGTCGTCGCGCTCCGGTTCCTGCCCACGGGATTCGAGGACCGCCTTCCGGACGGCATGGAGCACGTGCGCGGCGAGGTGATGTCCGTCGACGATTCGCTCGTCCGGCAGTACGGTTTCATCCGCGACGGCGTCCAGGTGCTCGAAATCCGCATCTCGGAAGGTTCGTTCGCCGGGACGGTCGTCCGCGCGGAGAACCGCTTCGTGGGCAAGCTCGAACTCGACAAGGTCTTTCGTCCGGGCGACGTCGCGCTCGTCGACCTGACCGTGTCGGGCGGAAAGGTCGCGTACGCCCACGCCTCGGACCACTACCGCGTGACGCTGGAGCTTGCGTTGCTCGGCGCGTTCGCGCTTTTGCTGCTGCTCTTCGGCGGATTCGCGGGCTTTCAGGCGCTCCTGAGCTTCCTGTTCACGGCGCTCGCGGTCTGGAAGCTCGTGATCCCGCTCTTCCTGAAGGGGTGGGATCCGCTGCTCGTGAGCCTCGGCGTCGTGACCGTCCTGACGGCGGTCATCATCTTCCTGGTCGCCGGACTGGGCCTCAAGGGGCTTGTCGCCTTCTGCGGCGCGACGTTCGGCCTCGTTCTCACGGGCGCGCTCGCGCTCGCCATCGCGCCCCCCTTCCGGCTCCACGGCGCGGTGCGGCCCTTCTCGGAGACGCTGCTCTACTCGGGCTTCGGCTTCCTCGACCTCACGAGGATCTTTCTCTCGGGAATCTTCCTCGCGTCGTCGGGCGCGGTCATGGACCTCGCGATGGACCTGTCCTCCGCGCTCCGCGAGATCGCGACCCACACGCCGGGGATCGGCGCAGCCGCACTCTTCCGTTCCGGCATCCGGATCGGTCGCTCCGTGATCGGTACGATGACGACGACGCTCTTGCTGGCCTACTCCGGAAGCTACGTGACGATGCTCATGGTTTTCATGGGGCAGGGAATCCCGCTGGTCAACGTCTTCAACATGAATTACACGGCCGCCGAATTTCTCCACACGCTCGTCGGAAGTTTCGGACTCGTCCTCGTAGCACCGCTGACGGCCGCGTTCGGCGCGTTCGCGTACTCGCGCGACCCGCTTCCGGAGGAAGAATCAACGCCTGCACACGAGATGCGGTGACGTATCCGGGACATCCGCATCCGCGACATCGCCGCGCCGATCTGCTATAGTTCGGAAAACCGGGCCGGGACGAGTCGTCCCGAGAAACCCGGACAGATCGTCGAGGTGATGTTCGTGTCCGTACGGTTTTTCCGCGCGTCGGCGCAGCAGCGCCGAAGTGTTTTCCTTCTGGCGTTTTTCGTTCTTCTGGCGCTCTCGGCATCGTCCGCCTTCGCGGCGGCGAGGGCGAAGTACGTCTTTCTCATGATCGGCGACGGCATGGGTCTCGCGCAGCGAAGCGCGGCGGAGATCTTCCTCGCGACCGAACGGGGCGCGGATCGCCCGGGGATCGTCCGCCTGGCGATGAATGCGCTCCCTGCGCAGGGGACGTTCACGACCTATTCCGCGACGTCGATGATTACGGACTCCGCCGCCGCCGCGACGGCGTTCGCCTGCGGAGAGAAGACGGCCTCGGGAGTCCTCTCGATGGACCCGAAGGGCGAACGGAAGCTGCCGATCATCACGCGGTTCGCGAAGGCGTCCGGACGGAAGATCGGGATCGTGACGTCCGTTTCGATTGATCACGCGACGCCCGCGGCGTTCTACGCGCACGCGGCCGGCCGGAGCGTCTACTACGGAATCGCGCTCCAGCTCGCGTCGAGCGGTTTCGACTACTTCGCCGGCGGCGGCCTCAAGGAACCGCGCGGCGAAAAGGGCGACCGGCCTGATGCGTACGACAGGATTGCGAAAGCCGGATACGCGATCACGCGGACGCGCGACGAATTCCTGAAGCTGAATGCGGCGTCCGGAAAGGTCCTGGCGATCAACCCGGTGCTTGACGACGAGATGGCCCTGCCGCACGAGATCGACCGCAAAGAAGGCGAGATCACGCTCGCCGAGTTCACGAGGAAGGGCGTCGAACTGCTCGACAACCCGAAAGGTTTCTTCATGATGGTCGAGGGCGGCAAGATCGACTGGGCGTGTCACGCGAACGACGCGGTCACGGCCATCAGAGACACGATCGCGTTCGACGACGCGGTCCGCGTCGCGCTCGGATTCCACGCGAAACACCCGGACGAAACGCTCGTCGTCGTCCTCGGCGACCACGAGACGGGCGGCATGTCGATCGGCTTCGCCGGAACGAAATACGAGACGTTCTTCCCGAAGCTTCGCTATCAGAAAAGTTCCTACCTCGCGTTCATGACCTTCCTCGGGGAATACCGGAAGACGCATTCGCCGGATACCGCGCGCTTCGAGGACGTCGCGGAGACGATCACGGAGATGTTCGGGCTCCGGTTCCTGCCGGAAAAGCGGTTCGCAGCCCTCGAGGCGAAGGCCCGGGGCGGAGACGCGGCGGCGGCGCGGGAACTCGAACTCGCCGTCGGGCCGCTCGAACTCGCGCGCCTCCGGGCCGCGTTCGCGCAGAGCATGAAGGCGCCGCGCGAACGGTCGCACGACGAGGACGCCTACATCCTCTACGGCGGCTACGATCCGCTCGCGATATGCGTGACGCGCACGCTCGACCGGAAGGCCGGGATCGGCTGGACGAGCTTCGCGCACACGGGCGTCCCCGTGCCGGTGTCCGCGATCGGCGCCGGACACGAGGCATTCGACGGCTGCTTCGACAACACGGATATCAACCGGAAGCTCCGCGCGGCCATGGGCCTGTAGAAAGCGGGGGCGACGGACCGTGATGCGCTCTTCCCGAATACTTCGCGCCGCGTCCCGTTCCGCAGGTTGCCCCGCGCGACGGGGGCTGCGCGTCGCGGCGCTCGCGGCGTCGCTCCTGCTGATCTTTCTGGCGGGAGTCTCCGTCGCGGCGGCGCCGACGGCGAAATACGTCTTTCTCATGATCGGCGACGGCATGGCCGAAGGGCAACGGACCGCCGCGGAACTCTTTGTTGCGGGCGAACGGGAAGCCTCGGGGCGGAAGACCGGCGGACTCCTGATGAACTCCCTCCCCGTGCAGGGCGTCTGCGCGACGCACGACGCCGAGGGGCGCGTTACGGACTCGGCCGCGGCCGCCACGGCCTTCGCGTGCGGGCGAAAGACCACGACCGGCCGCCTCGCCGTCGACCCGGAGGGGCGAACGCTCCCGATCATCACGCAGCTCGCGAGGTCCGCCGGGATGAAGACCGGCGTCGTCTCGTCCTCAACGCTCGACGACGCGACGCCCGCGGCCTTCTACGCGCATTCCGTCTCGCGGAGCGCGTACTACGAAATCGCGCTCCAGATCGCCGGAAGCGGCGTCGACTACTTCGCCGGAGGCGGACTCAGGCGGCCGACCGGACCGCAAAAGGACCGCCCCGACGCGTTCGGATCGATCCGCGACGCCGGGTATCGCGTCACGATGACGCGGGAGGATTTCGACCGTCTGAACGCCGCGTCCGGCCGCGTCTTCGCCGTCATGCGGCCGATACCGTACGACATCGACCGCAGGGAGGGCGGAATATCGCTCGCGGAGCTTGCCGCGAAAGGAATAGAGCTTCTCGACAATCCGAAGGGCTTCTTCCTGATGGTCGAAGGGGGAAAGATCGACCTCGCGTGTCACGCCAACGACGCCGCGACGGCCGTGCGCGAGACGCTCGCGTTCGACGACGCCGTGCGCGTCGCGTATGAATTTTACCGGAGGCGCCCGCGCGAGACGCTCGTCGTCGTCCTCGGCGACCACGAGACGGGCGGGATGTCCGTCGACGCGGCCGCCGGAACGGAACGCCTCCATTCCGTTCTGGCGCGGCAGAGGAGTTCGCACCTGCGCTTCGACTCGTTCATGGCGAACTATATACGCACGCACACCTCGCGAACCGCCTGCTTCGGCGACGTCGCGGGAGACCTCGCGGAATTCTTCGGCTTCCGCTACCCGGCCGGATTCGGCGAAGGCCGCAGCGCCGCGGACGGCGTCGCCCTCGACGAAACGGACGTCCGCGAGCTTCGCGAGGCCTTCGCGCAGAGCGTGACGGGGCTTCGGGGCAGAGCTGCGGGCAAGGAGATGTACCGGACGTACAGCGAGTACGATCCGCTCACCGCAACCGCGACGAAAATCCTGGGCCGCAAGGCCGGGATCGGCTGGACGACCTTCGTGCATACGGGCGCGCCCATGCCGGTATCGGCGGTCGGCGTCGGGCAGGAGGCGTTTCGCGGCTCGTACGACAACACGGACGTCTTCGCGAAGCTCCGCGCCGCGATGGGGCTGTGACGCTTCGGGAACGGCCGGACGAGGGGTGCGCGGGAAGGGAATCCGCTGCTCCGTCCGCGACGGCCCGGGGCGCCGGAACGCAGATCTTCCGCTACGGTGAGGCCGAAACCGCGTACCTGAAGCGACGCGACGCGAAACTCGGCGCGGCGATCGACCGCATCGGGCCCATCGAACGGGAGGTCACGCCCGTCCCGTTCGAGGCCCTTGTCCGGTGCGTCGTCGACCAGCAGATTTCGACGAAAGCCGCGCGGACCGTGCGCGAGCGGCTTCATGCCCTTGCGGGCGGGGTGACGCCCGAACGCATCGCGGCGCTCTCCGCGGACGAAATCCAGAAGTGCGGAATGACCATGAAGAAGGCCGTCACGATCGCGGGCGTCGCGAACGCCGTCCTTTCCGGCGAACTTGACCCGGACGCGCTTTGCGAGCTGCCGGACGACGAGGTGGTCGCGCGCCTGACGGCGCTCGACGGCGTCGGGCTCTGGACGGCCGAGATGATCCTGATCTTCGCGCTCGGGCGCAGGGATGTCGTGAGCTGGGGCGACCTCGCGATCCGCAGGGGCATGACGCGCCTCTACGGCCTGGAAACCCTGACGCGCGGGCAGTTCCTTCGATACAGAAAACGCTACAGTCCCCACGGCTCCGTCGCGTCGCTCTACCTCTGGGCCGTGGCGGCGGGACGGTAATGCGTCGGATGGCGGAGGGGATCGTATCCGCCGCATCCGCTTGAATCGCGATTCGCCTCTCCCGTTTTATTCGCACAACGTTCCGACTGGTTTTCTTCACGCGACGTCCTTTCCGTATTGACGGAGAGGACGTCGCGTTGTACTATGCGTCATAAAAATGACCACTAGTCATTTTATTGAATGGTGGTCATGGCAAGAGGTGAACTTCGATGCCGAAACTGTCGCAGGAAAAAAAAGTTGTTCTGGAAACCATGACACGGGACGCCCTCTACATGGCGGCCAAAGAAATTCTTTGCGAAGGAGGATGGAAGGGGCTCACTATGGACAAGCTGGCCAAGCGAGCCGGTGTCGCCAAAGGGACCGTCTACAACTACTTCAGAAACAAACAGGACATTGTCCTCTTCGTGATTGAACGGGATGACGAACCGCTCAGACGCAAAATTCGCCTGCTTGCGGAAGAGGCTCGTCCCGTGGAAGACATTCTCGGGGAAGTCCTTGAGTTGATTTGCCTGGGTTTGATCGAAAACAAACGCATGAATACGGCGATGGTCCGTGCGTTTTACGAAGGAGAGTTCGATTGGGAGTCTCCCTGCGAGGATCCCATGGCTGAGACCCGCGCGATTATCAGACGACTCCTGCAACGGGGAATGGATCAAGGGGTATTCCGTCCGCGCGATCCCGTTCTTCTCGAAATACTGATCAACTCGATCTGGATGGGGCTTATTGAATCGATCGCCTTGGGTGAGTTGAACGATCTGAGCGAGTCGTTCGTGTCATCAGTGAAGGATATGATCCTGAACGGCCTTCTCGTCCGGAAGGAAGAGAAACGCGAATGAACCTCATCGATGCCTCCCTGCGCCGTCCCGTGACGGTGATACTCTGCACCGTGGCGCTTGTTCTCTTCGGACTTCTATCGCTTCAAACAATGGGAATGCAGCGTCTTCCGGACGTTGACTTCCCGCTCGTGGCGGTATTCACGACTATGGATGGGGCCAACGCCACGGTCATAGATCACGATGTCACGGATGTCATCGAAGAGCAGCTCACGGGAATTTCCGGGGTCGAGAATATGAATTCCTACAGTTTCGAAGGACAGGGGATCACGATGATCGAATTCGGCCTCGGTCGCGACGTCGACGCCGCGGCGGCAGACGTGCGCGACAAGGTTAATCTGGCGCGGTCGGATCTTCCGGATGAGGCCGAAGCCCCCATCGTGTATAAGTTCTCGATGGCGGATGACGCCGTCGTGGTGGTGGCGGTGCTTGGAGATGCGCCTCTTGTCGAAAAGGTCACTTTCGTCGACAAAATCGCCAAGGGACGGCTCCAATCCGTCGATGGGGTCGGCAACGTCGGCACGCCGGGCCTCAGAAAGCGCGAGATCCGCATCTGGCTCGATCCGACAAAGCTCGAGGCGCGCAATCTGACGGTCAGCGATATCTCGGCGGCGATCAGAAACAAGCACGTCGAACTGCCCGCCGGAAGCGTCAGGACGGGGACGCATAAATACGAACTCCGGATGGGCGGGGAATACGCTTCCGTCGGGGAACTTCAGACGCTGCCCGTTGCGGTCCGCCCGGGGGGGATCGTACGTCTGGGAGATGTATCGCGCGTCGAGGATGGTTTCGAAGAACGTACCGGCGCCGCAACCTACAACGGGGAGGATGTCATCTTTCTGTCGATCGGCAAACGGCGCGGCGCGAACGAAGTATCCGTCGCGAACGGCGTTCTCGAAAATCTCGAATCGCTCCGAAACGAAGCGCCCGCCGGAGTGAGGCTGGAGGTCATATCGAACAAGGCGGACTTCGTGCGACGGTCCATGAAGGGCGTGTTGGACGATACATGGATGGCGGTCGCTCTGACGGCCTTGATCATGCTCTTTTTCCTTCAGACCTTTCGCGCGACGTTCGTCACGGTCGTCACGATTCCGGCGTGTCTCCTCGGGAGCTTCCTCCTGATGCGATCCATGGGGATCAACATCAACAACCTGAGCATGATGGGCATCTCGCTCTCGGTCGGAATGGTCGTCGACGCGACGAGCGTCGTTCTCGAGAACGTCCACCGCCACATGGAGGATGGGGCGCCTGCACTGGAGGCGACCGCCTTCGGAGCGAAAGAGGTCGCTTTCTCGGTCCTCGGCGGAGGGCTTACGACAATCGCCGTGTTCGCGCCCGTTGCGTTCATGGGCGGCATCGTCGGGCGCTTCTTCTATTCGTTCGGCGTCACGATCGTCTGTACGATAGGGCTTTCGATCGTCCTCTCGTTGACGCTCACGCCTTTCCTGTGCTCGCGGATGCTTCGCCGGGACTCTCCGGGACGCATCGCACGCTTCGTCGAATCATTTCTTACGGCGCTGGAAGGGGGGTATCGGCTCCTGCTCGCACAGGCGGTGCGATTCCGGTGGGTGACGCTCGTTGTCGCGTTCGGACTCTTCGCGTTCGGGCTGTTTTTCGCGTCGAAGCTCGGTTCGAGCCTTTATCCAAAAGAAGACCAGGGCGAAGTGACAATCAATTACGAGTTGCCCGAAGGGACGTCGCTTGAGGCGAGCGAGCGCTTCCTCGCCCGAATCGGTTCGGAGGTGCGTGCGCACGAAGAGGTGAAATACGTGTACGGCAGCATCGGTTCCGACATGGGACAGGCCGCCAACAAGGGAAGCCTCAACGTCTCGCTGATCCCGAGAAGCCGGCGCCGAAGCCAGAAACAGATAGAAGCGGATCTCAGAAAAGAACTCTCACGCTTTCACGACGCGCGTTTTTCGTTCGTCACAAATGGAGAGAAAGATATCACAATGGCGCTTCTCGGAGGCGACACGAAGGAGCTGGTCCGCCTGAGCGCTCCGATCATTGCCGAACTGCGGCGGCAAAAGGGGCTGGTCGACGTCGATACGGACGTCCGTCTCGACAAGCCGCAGCTGGACATCCGGCTCAACAGGGCGCGGACGGACGACATCGACCTGAATGTCCGCGACTTGTCGCAGGAAATCCGGACGTATTTCGGCGGAGCGAAGGCGGGGGTTTTCAAGGAAGGCGGCTTTCGCTACGACATCAGGCTCATGGCCGAAGGCGCGTTGCGTCGCGATGTCGCCGACGTGGAGCGAATCGCCGTTCGCAATGGCGCGGGGGAACTGGTCCGTGTCCCGGGGCTTATCTCTGTCGAAAAGACGTTCGCCCCGAGCGTGATCAGGCGCTACGACCGGCGCGCGTCGCTCGAAATCAGCGCGAACGTGCTCGATATCTCGGTCGGCGAGGGCATGGCCCTGATCGAGAGCGTCGCGGAAAAGCATCTTCCGAAAGACGGGGCGATCACACTACGCCCCTCGGGGGAATCGAAGAATATGGGAAAGGACTTCGAACGCCTCCTTCAGGCGCTCGTCATCGCGATCGCGCTTGTGTACCTGGTCATGGCGATCCAGTTCGAGTCGTTCCTGCACCCGTTCACGGTCATGTTCTCGCTGCCGCTGCTCACGCCGGGGGCGTTCGGCCTGTTGCTGCTCTCCGGGCAGGAGCTGAACATCATGAGCTACATCGGCATCATCCTGCTCGTCGGGATCGTCGTGAACAACGGAATCATCCTCGTGGATTTCATCATCCAGGAGAGGGCGCGGGGAACCGAAAAAACGGTCGCCGTCATCAAGGCCGGGCCTCTGCGGCTCAGGGCGATCCTGATCACGGCGCTCTCGACGATGATCGGCTCGCTCCCGGTGGCGCTCGGAATCAGCGAGGGCGCGGAACTCCGACAACCGATGGCGATCGCCGTCGTCGGGGGGCTCTTCACCTCGACGATGCTGACGCTGTTCGTCATTCCGGTCGTGTATCTGATCCTGGACGACGCGAAGGACGCGATGGCGCGCGCATACGGGTGGATTCGCGGAACGAAGGTGGCGCCCGCAGCGCCGGGCGTAACGGGAGGAAAGTAGACATGCATCGGTTTCGAAATGGGAAAAGCGCGCGCATCATATGTATGCTCGCAACTGTATTGCTCGCGGCTTTATGGTTCTTTGGGATGGCGTCCGCGTCATCCGCCGAAGAACCGCTCACGCTCGAACGGGCCATTGCGATAGCGATGGAGAAAAACCGTGATGTCCTCTCCGCGCGCGAGGAACTGAAAAAGGCGGACGGCCTGCTGATCGACGCGAGATCGGGCATGCTGCCGCGCATATCGTTGGAAGGCTCCGGCATTCGCCGAAACGACACAGGAACGAATACGAGGCGCGAGAACTCCGCGAATATGACGCTATCTCAGAACCTCTACGCGGGGGGCGTGATCCGCGAAGGGGAACGGCAGGCTCTGCTGACGAAGCAAAAGGCGGAACAGACCGTTCGCGCCGCCGAGGAAAGCGTCGCGCTTCAGGTCGTCGAGGCGTACTACACGGCGCTGCTGCGGAAGGCGGACCTGCGAACGGCGCAGGAGACGCTCGACTACTACGAGACGTCATACCTCGATTACCGGAAGCGCTTCGAACTCGGGCTCTCGACGAAGCTCGAAACGGCCCGGGCGGATCAGCAACGCACGAACGCGCGCGCCGACCTCATCAAGGCCGCGAACGCGCTGAACACGGCGCGCATCGACCTGTACACGCTCCTGCGGTTGCCGCCGGATTCGGGCCGCGTCATTTCCGGCGAGCTGGACATCTCGCCGGCGTCGGAAGACCGGAATCCGTCGGTCTCCGCGGCCCTTGCGCAGCGTCCGGACCTTCAGTCGCTTCGGACGGACGTCGCGATCCGGAAGACCGCCGTCGAAATCGCGAAGGCTGGGATGCGCCCCACAGTGACGCTCTCCGGCGCCTATCAGCTCAACGACACGTCGGGCGCGAGCGCGACTGATGACGACGAATGGACCGTGACGCTTTCGATCAAAGCGCCCCTCTACGACGGCGGCCAGACGAAGGGCAAGGTGCGGCAGGAACAGGCGACGCGCGCTCAGGCGGAACAAGCCGTCGGCAAGAAGGAAGAGGCGGTCCGCGCCGAGGTCGCGCAGGCGCGGCTGAACGCGGCGAGTTCGCTCGAGACGGCCGGCGCCGCGCGAAAGAACGTCAGCCTTGCGGAGGAAAGCCTGCGGCTCGCCGAAGTGGGATATCGCGAAGGCGTCAACACGCAGCTCGACGTGCTCCAGGCGCGCACGACGCTGACCGAAGCCGGCCGCGCGCTGTCATCGTCGCTCCGGGACTATCGCGTTTCCCTCGCGCAGCTTCGGAAGGCCGAAGGAACGCTCGTATCGACGACACTGAAGAGGTAGGGGGAATGGGCATGCGCACTCGACGGAGAGGATTCGTCGAAAAAAAGGGGCTCTGGGCGCTTCTCCTGACGCTCGGAGCGTTCGGGACCGCCTGTTTTGCGTTCCGGCCGTCGACGACGAGCATCGCGGCCAACGCGAAAACCGTCTCGGACGAAGTCGCCCCGGCAGCGAAGGTGACTGTGATTCCAGTCCGTGTCGCGCCGGTGTTGCGAAAAGGCATCGACGCGACATCGACCCTTCAGGCGGCGGAAGACGTCATTCTTCAGGCCAAAGTCTCCGGGCGCTTGCAGGAGATGAAGGTCACGCAGGGACAGAAAGTTGTGAAGGGGCAGGTTGTCGCGATCTTGGACCATCGCGATCAGGACGCGCAGGTGAATGCGATGAATGCGTCGATCGCGACGGCGAAGGCGCAACTCGCGCAGGTGAAGGCGGAACTCGACAGCGCCCGGCGCGAGAAGATCCGTTACGAGCGCCTGCTGAAGGAGGGCTTCGCGAAGCAGCAGGAACTGGATGCCCGCGTGACGGCGTGGGAATCCGCGCAGGCAGCCTATACCGCCGCGCAGGCGGCGATCCGGCAGAACGAGGCGAACCTCCAGGCCCAGGAGGTGGCGCGTTCGGAATACACGCTGACGGCGCCGATCGACGGCGTCGTGCTGAACGACTACTCGCTTACGCCCGGGACGATGATCTCCGTCTCCACGCCCATAGCGGAAATCGCGCGCGTCAGCGAGATGAAGGCCGTCATCCAGCTTTCCGAGGAGCAGACGGCGCGCGTGAGCGAAGGGATGCAGGCGCTGGTCACGGGCGACGGCTTCAAGGGCAGGGAGGTCCGGGGGAGCGTCTCCCGCATTCGCCCGTTCGTGGACGCATCCACGCGCACCGTACAGGTCGAGGTCCGGATAGACAACGAGGCGCAGGGCAACGCCCTCAAACCCGGAATGTTCGCGAAGGTCTTCATCATCGAGCGGGAAGCGAAGGGTGCGCTCGTCATCCCCGCAGACGCGCTCGTGGGAAATGGAGTTTTCGTCGCGTGCGGAGGGGTTGTGCGAAAGGTTCCGGTCAACACGGGCATCGTGACATCGGATCTCGTCGAGGCGCTCTCGGGCGTCGCGTCCGGCGACCTGCTGATCGTCTCCGGCGGGAACGGCCTCAAGGATGGCGACCCGGTGACGGCCGAGATGGGAGAGAAAAAGGAATAGAAGTTCGCTTTCTCAACCGAGGTTGAACGGGCTGATGATTGAAGAAAGGCCGAGAACGACAACCGGGGCCGCTGTGCTACCTACAGCGGCCCCGTCCGGACTTCCGCCGACTCGGTCCGAAGTCGTAAGGCGAACAGGGAAAGACTCCCCGATCGCAATATGCAGGTCGTTCGATATTGAAAAAAACTGTGAATCCATCGCATTCCGTAATCTGCGCCATTTCTCCAGTGAGTTATTGTGGATGGCGGCGAAGCCGTTTCCGATCCGGCATACGAAGCGGCAGCATGCCGCATTGTCGTTTTTACATTTTCTTCCCTATATAAAACACATATCCATAATACTGCTTGTATTTTAGATATAGATCAAACTCACGTCTCATAAACGCCATCATATTCTCGACGGTTTTGTTCCCGGCATGTTGTTTCAGGAATTCCTCCTGCCTCGGTTTCTGCGGGATGAAATAATTATCTATCCAGCAATATTCCGGCAGCGCGAACATGGCGACGGGAACATACCCCGATTTCTGCATGACGGAAATGTTGTGTGCTATGGTGTTTATTTCGGGAACCGCGTCCGTCCACCACTTCTCGATTTCGGCGGGGCGCTCGTCGGTGAACCATGACTCGTAGGTTACGGCGACATATCCGCCCTTTTTGAGGAAGCGCTTCCAGTGATTCAGGCCCTTTTCAAAGCCGATATTGGCGATGGCTCCCTCGGACCATATCAGGTCGAATTCGTCGTTCTGGAAGGGCAAATCGTCCATCGACCCGAC
>CAYVKE010000056.1:0-19059 GCA_964451935.1 uncultured Synergistaceae bacterium
GATACATCCGTGAAATGCGGAAACGAAAGGTTGAATGAGATGAAACATCCCGTTGATATCCTCATCGTCGAGGACAGCCTCACCCAGGCGAAACGACTCGAACGCCTCCTTCTCGAGAGCGGTTTCGGGGTCCTCGTGGCCCGGAACGGCGTCGAGGGGCTGGCGATCGCGATCGAAAAGAAACCGGCCGTCATCATCTCGGACGTCATGATGCCGGAAATGGACGGATACGAAATGTGCCGTCGCGTCAAGAACGAACCGACTCTGCGCGAGACGCCCGTGGTCCTGCTGACGTCGCTTTCCGACCCAAGGGACGTGATCCGGGGGCTCCAGTGCGGGGCCGACAACTTTCTCACGAAGCCGTACGACGGGGAGCACCTGATCCGGCGGCTCGAACACATCCTCGCGAACGTCGAACTGCGGCGGTCGGGACAGGCGCAGATGACCGTAGAGGTCTTCTTCGCGGGGCAATACCACAAGCTCACGGCCGACAGAATCCAGATCATCGACCTCCTCCTCTCCACCTTCGAAGCGGCGGTCCTCCAGAGCACGCAGCTCGAAAAACTCGGCGGGGACTACCGAAACGCGCTGGAAGACGTGAAGAAGGCGCAGGCGAACTTCCAGACCCTCATGGAAACCACGGGAGACGCCGTCGTCGTCGTCGGGGCCGACGGAGCGGTCTGCTACGCGAACCCGGCCGCCGAGCTTCTCTTCGACTGTACGGGATCGGACCTCATGGGCAAGCCGTTCCTCTTCCCGCTCGACAGGGAGGGGGAACACCGGGAGGTGATCATCCCGCGCCCGGACGGCGAAAAGATCGTCGGCGACATGCGCGTCGCCACGTCGAACTGGGACAACGAAATCGTCCGCTTCGCGACGATCCGCGACATCACGGAGATGGTCCGCCTCCGCGAACTGCTGCACCGGGAGGCGGTCACGGACGCCCTGACGGGACTCTCCAACCGCCGTGGTTTCCTGAGCCTCGCGGAAAACGGCATCCAGATCGCCTCGCGGATGGGGCTGAAGGCCACCGTCCTGTTCGCCGACCTCGACGGTTTCAAGACGGTCAACGACACGCTCGGACACGAAGAAGGCGACCGGGTCCTGCAAGAGGCCGCAGAGGCGCTCCGCCGCACCTTCCGCTCGTGCGACACGATCGGCCGGATCGGAGGCGACGAGTTCGCCGTCTTCATGTTGCACGACGGAAACGACGAGGTCGGCGACATCCGATCCCGCCTTACGGGCGTCATCGACACGATCAACGCGACGGGCGAGCGGCGCTGCCGCCTCTCGATGAGCACCGGCATGAGCGAGTGGACGCCGGAAAACCCGGTGTCGCTGGAAGCGTTGATGGCCGAAGCGGACCGCAGGATGTACCGGGACAAGGAAGCGCGCAAACAAGGCGGCGCGGACCGGATCTGAGACCGGACCCCCGAGAAGAGGAACGAGGGAGGCGAGTTCTGAATGACCGATGAATCCGCCGTCCGCCCGGAACGGACGACGACGAACGACGACACGACCGACATAAAGGAACGGGAACGCGCCCTCGACATTCTGGTGCGCAACTACCCGGGCATGGTCTACCACTGCCGCGACGACGAGGACTGGAGCATGCTCTACGTGAACGACGGCGCGCTCGGGCTCACGGGATACGGAAACGACGATTTCGTCTCGCAGCGGATTTCCTATGAATCGCTGATTCACGAATCGGACAGGGACCGGGTCCGTTCGTCGATCCGGGAGGCCATCGCCGCGCGGAGGCCGTTCGATGTCGAATACCGCATCCGGACACGCGACGGAGCCGAAAAGAACGTTCGGGAGCACGGCTCCGGCGTCTTCTCGGCCGACGGCCGGCTTCTCTTTCTCGAGGGCTTCATCTCGGACGTGACGATCCAGAGGCGAACCGACGCGGCGCTCGAAACGAGCGAACGACGCTACCGGGAACTCTTCGAACAGGCCCCCATCGGGATCTTTTCGACGGCGTCCGACGGCAGGGCGCTCGGCGTCAACCCGGCCCTCGCACGGATGCTCGGATGCGCGTCGCCGCAGGAAGCGGTTCGGCATTACTTCGACCTCCGCAACGCGCTCTACGTCCGCCCGGAACGCAGGGACGAATTCATCGGGATGCTTCGCGAACACGGAACCGTGAAGGATTTCGAATACGAGGCGAACACTGCCGACGGCCGGCGCATCTGGATCAGCATGAACGCACGCGTCACGGAGCGATACCCCGACGGATCGTTCGGCATCGAGGGGTTCTCGACGGACATCACGGAGCGCAGGCGCGCCGAAGACGCCCTCCGGTTCTCCCAGGCGCGGCTGCACGCGCTCGTCGAAACCATCCCCGATCTGATCTGGCTGAAAGACCCGGACGGCGTCTATATGAGCTGCAACTCCATGTTCGGACGCTTTTTCGGCGCGAAAGAGGCGGAAATCGTCGGCAAGACCGACTACGATTTCCTCGACGCGGATCTCGCGGACTTTTTCCGCGGGCACGACAGGCGCGCCATGGAGGCCGGCGGCCCGACCGTCAACGAGGAATGGCTCACATTCGCGGACGGCGGCTACCACGGACTGTTCGAGACGATCAAGACGCCGATGCGCGACGCGGACGGCGCGCTCATCGGCGTTCTCGGCATCTCGCGCGACATCACCGAACGCAAGCGCTCCGAGGAGGAATTGCGGGAGCACCGGAGCAACCTCGAGGGGCTCGTCGCCGCGCGAACGGCGGAACTCGAGGCCGCGAACAGCGAACTCGAGGCGTTCTCCTACTCCGTCTCGCACGATCTCAAGGCGCCGCTCCGCGCCATCGACGGATTCGCGCGGTTTCTGGAAGAGGACTACGCGGACAGGCTCGACGACGAAGGACGCAGGCTCATCGGCGTCATCCGGAACAGCGCGCGCGAGATGGGGCAGCTCATCAGCGACCTTCTGGCGTTCTCGAGAATGGGCCGCAAGGAACTCACGATGTCGCGCCTCGACATGAAGGCGTTCGTGCGCGACGTCTGGGAGAAGACATCGATGCTCCGCGAGGGACGCGACGTCGAGCTGCGCGTCGGAGAGCTGCCCGACGCATACGGCGACACGGCGACGATCCGCGAAGTCCTCGTCAACCTGCTGTCGAACGCAATCAAGTTCACGCGGCCGCGCGAACATGCGGTCATCGAAGTCTGGGGGCGCGAGGAGAACGGAATGATCCGCTACTCCGTCCGCGACAACGGAGCCGGATTCGATATGACCTACTGCGACAGGCTCTTCAACGTCTTCCAGCGGCTGCACGGCGCCGACGAATTCGAGGGGACGGGCATCGGGCTCGCGCTCGTCAAGCGAATCGTCCGGCGACACGGCGGCGACGTCAACGCCGAAGGGCGGCCGGACGGCGGAGCCACATTCGCCTTCTCGCTGCCGAAGGCCGGGCGTCTCGACGAGACCGGCCGAAACGGCGACGCAAATATCTTTCTTCCCTCAAAACGATAAGTCGCAATAGGCTGTCTCTTTCTCTTTCACATGCTCTCTTCCCACATTCGCGCTCTCCTTGCTACAATGGCGCTGTTGGCAACACTTTTGGATCCATTTATGGATCGCACGAGCGCCGCGCTCGCATTCCCGTCTGCAAGGAGTCGATTCACGTGAATATCAACCGCCTCGGATCCCGCATCGCCGCAATGGTCGTCGCCCTTCTCGCCGCCGCCATCGGAACGGTTTCGTATTTCGCGCTCGCGCGAAGCGCCGACAGCCTCGAAACCGCATCGGACATGTACGGCCGCGAAGCCGTCCTCCGCGTCGCGAACCAGCTCAACGACACCTTCGACCGTTTCGACGGAACACTGCTCGCACTGAAGGCCTTCCTCGAAGGAAAGTTCGAGTACGCCCACGCGAAGGACAACATGAAGATCTACCTGTCCGTCTTCGTCCACGACAACAAGGCCCTCATCGAAAAGCTCGGCGAACAGGTTCCGGATGTCCGGGACATGTTCATCTACTTCAATCCGGAACTCTTCGACGACAAGGTCTTCGCGATCTCCCTCTCCCGCGCGAAGGAGACGGACGCGTTCACGCTCTCCCAAAAGCCGAAGGAGACTCCCGCCGAACTCTTCGACCGGAAGAACCCGCAGACGTCCTTCTTCTGGAAGCCCTATGACGGAGGCCAGACCTGGGGCGACCCGTTCCTCCGCGACGGCTCGGAACTCATCGGCTACGGCATGCCCGTCGCATCCGGCGGGAAGACCGTCGCGATCATCGGCATCAACTTCGACTACGCCTTCGTGCGAAAAACTCTGCGGGGCATCCGCCTCTACGACACGGGATACGCGGCGCTTCTGAACAGGAATCTCAAATTCCTGTATCATCCCGCGTTCCCGTTCGACGGTCCCGATTTCCGGGGCGTCGCCGACGGCGCGCTCGCCCCATTCGCCGAACCGCTCCTGAAAAACGCGGTCGGCAGATCGGACTACGTCCTGAAGGGCGAACGCAAGACCCTCCACTCGGCGCATATGAAGAACGGGTTCATTACGCTCATCGCCGTGAGCCGGAACGAGATCGCCGCTCCCGTGGATTCCCTCAGAACCATGATACTGATCGCCTCGGGGCTGATCCTGGTCATCGCCGTCGTCGCCGCGCTCGTCTTCGCGCGAAGCGTCTCCGCGCCGCTCCGGGCTATGGCCGGGGGCGCGGCGGAAGTCGCCGAAACGGGGGATCTTCGCCGTCGCATTAGCGTCGCGACCTCCATCGAGGAGATACGCGGCGCGGCCGATTCGCTGAACGCACTGATTTCCGCCATGAAGGGCTCGGTCGGGGAAATCCTCTCCGGCGCGAACCGCGTGCTTGCGAAGGCCGAGGAACTCAGCTCCGTCTCCGAGGAAACCACCGCATCCGCCGAAGAGGTCCTTGCGCTCGCCGAACGTGCGGGCAAGCGATCGGCGGACGCCGCTTCGGCCGTCGAATCGGCCAACGCAGGGATACAGGAAGTTTCGGCCGCCGCGACGACCGGGGCGAAAGCGGCCGCCGAAGCGGGCGAACGGGCCGCCGAGATCGCCGTCGCATCCGAACGGGGGGGGCAGGCGATCCGGGACACGCGAGCGCTCATCGATACGATGGCGGCTTCGAGCGGCAAGGTCGGCGAGGCGATCCGCGAACTCGCGGACTCGGTCGGCGGCATCACCGGATTCGTCAACACGATAACGTCCATCGCGGACCAGACCAACCTTCTCGCGCTGAACGCCGCCATCGAGGCGGCGCGCGCGGGCGAGGCCGGACGCGGCTTCGCGGTCGTCGCGGAAGAAGTCCGGAAGCTCGCGGAGGAATCCGGAAGGGCGGCGCACGAAGTCAGCTCAATCATCGCGAACATCTCCGGGCGCACCGAAAACGCGGTTCGCGACAAGTCGGAAGCCGACGGAAAGATGCGCCTCGTCATCGACAAGGTCCGCGAGACGGAGGGGATCATCGGCGACGTCGTCGCCCGCGTCGCGACGATCACGGACAACGTCCAGGCCATCGCGGCGACCATGGAGGAACAGGCGGCCTCGTCCGAAGAGATGACCGCGGGTATGGACTCCGTGACACGCAGCAGCGAGGACATCGCCGAACAGCTTTCCGCGATCGACGCCGCCACGAAGGAACAGGAGAAGGCGACCGAAACGATCGCGCACGCCTCGGAGGAACTCGTCCGCCTCAGCGGAGAACTCCGGAACGCCGTTGCGCGATTCACGATCGACGACAACGCGCTCGCCCCCGCACGGACGAAACAATAGCGCTCGCCCGCACCGCCGCGGCCGAATCGTTCCGGCTCCCTCCCCGAATTCGGGAGGGAGCCTTTTTGTTCGATCATACTCTTCCGCAAATTCCGTCAACGTGCTATTGTTTCCCAAAAGCATCGCATTGGGATGGGAGGCGCTGAAAATGTGCGTTGCCATGTATCGTCTGATTGCGGTGGTCGCGGCGGGAATGGCGCTTGGGGCATCGCTTCCCTCCGCCGCGCCGGCCGTGACGTCGAACGACGCGGCGGCCGTCCGGCGCGTGGAAGCTTCGCGGGGATCCGTCCGGCTCCGGGGATTCCGGGACGTCGAAATGGATTTCCAGATCATCCGGTCCATCGGGGCGGACGCCTTCGGGGGCGGCGCTCTCGGCGAGATTCTGACCGCGCGCGATGCGATCGCCGACGGAGATCCCTCAAGCTGGACGCCAGCGTTCGCGGACCTCGCGGAGCGCGTCGAACGCGACGGAAAGGAGCGCCTGTCGCGCGGACACGCGGTAAGCGCGCGCGACGCGTTTCTTCGGGCGGCGAGCTACTGGCGGGCGGCGGAATATTACGCCGACCCCCGAAAAGACGACGCGCAGCGGTGCGGACTCCGGCGCCGCGATGCGTTCCTCGCCGGGGCGAGGCTGCTCCCCGGCGGCGTCGCAGACCTCAGGATCCCGTTCGGCGAGACGCCCATCCCGGCGTATTTCCTCCGTCCCGCGTCGGACGATATCCCGCGTCCGACAGTGCTCATGATGAGCGGCTACGACGGGACGTCCGAAGAAATGTTCTTCGCGGCAGGACGCGCGGGCCTCGAGCGGAGCTACAACGTCCTGCTCTTCGACGGCCCCGGGCAGACCGGGATGCGCCGTTTCTTCCCCGACTCCGCCTTCATGCCCGATTATAGCCCCGTCATCCGCGCGGTCGTCGGCCACGCGGCGTCGAGGAAGGACGTGGATCCGAAGCGCATCGCGCTCTACGGGGTCAGCATGGGCGGATACCTCGCGCTCAGCGGCGCGATCGGCGAAGGGCGACTCGCGGCGCTCGTGCTCAACTCGCCGGTCACGAACCTCCACGAGTACATGTCGGCCTTCATGCCGCAATCGCGCGACTCGCGGGACGATGCGCCCCTCGACGAGCTCGCGGCGCTTTCCGACGACGTCATTCCGTGGGCGCTCCGAAGCGCCGGGATGAACTTCATCCGTCGCTTCGGCTCGACAACCTTTTCGGGGGCGTTCGCGGCGCTGAAGTCATTCGACGCGCGTCCGCGCCTGAAAGGCCTCACGACCCCCGCGCTCGGCCTGATATGCCGCGGCGAGGGAGCGACTCCGACGCGGCTGGCCGAGGAATTCGCGGCGACATCTCCCCGCCCCGTGACGCTCCGGATCTTCGAACAGTCCTCGGGGGCGAACGTTCACTGCCAGCTGGACAACCTGCCGCTGTCCACGGCCGTCATCTTCGACTGGCTCGACGAGAATCTCTGAAAAAGAAGCGGAGGTCCGGATGGAATGGAATCCATCCGGGCCTCTTCGTCGTTCGTTTCCGAACACGTTTCGACGACGCCTTCGGCGCTATTCCTCCAGCCGGACCCGGTCCTCCCGGAAGAGCCGCGCGCACGCGTCGACGACCGCGGGGTCGTACATCGTCCCCTTCTTCGATTCGACTTCGTCGAGCGCCGCATCGATGCCGAGCGCCGGGCGATAGGGGCGATGGGACGCCATCGCTTCCACGACGTCCGCGACGCCGATGATCCGGGCGGCGGGCAGAATCGCGTCGCCGGACAGCCCCCTCGGGTACCCCGAGCCGTCCAGGCGCTCGTGGTGCTCGTAGACGATTTCGGCGAGCGGCCACGGCAGTTCGATGCCCTTCAGAAGCCGATACCCCGCCGCCGCATGCTCGCGGACGAGTTCGAACTCGATGCGGCTGAGCTTTTTCGTCTTGCCGAGGATCTCCGACGGCGTCTCGATCTTTCCGAGGTCGTGAACCATGGCGGCCAGTTCGATATGCCGCGCTTCTTCGGGGTCCACTCCCATCTCCAGCGCGATCGCCTTCGACAGATGCGCCACCCGGCGCTGATGCCCCGCCGTATAGGGGTCCCGCGCCTCGGTCGTCGCGGCGAGCACCCGGATCGTCTGGAGACGCGCCTTTTCCAGCGCCGCGATGTCCTCATGCAAACGCCTGTTGTAGTCCAGGGCGCGCCGCTCCGCTTCCTTTCGCGCGCCGATATCCTGATAGACCGCGTAGATTCCGGACTTTCCGGGAGAGAACATCACGGGGAACCCCGTAAACGCGACCTCGACGCGAGCGCCGTCCTTCCGGAGCCTCGTCGCCTCGAAGCTCAGGGAGTCGCGTTCGGCGAGCATTCGCGTGTACTTTCGCGCCTGCTCACGGTCCTCCTCGGGGACGAGGACGTCGTCGACGTTCTTCCCGGCCAGTTCAGCCTCGCCGTACCCGAAGAGCTTTTCGTTCGCGGGATTCGCCCGGAGAATCGCGCCGTCCACATCCCAGAGCTGCAACGCCATCGGCGCGCACATGAAGAGCTGCTCCAGCTGCGCGTTCCGCTCCTCGAGTTCGAGCAGCACGCGGTGTTGCGCCGTGACGTCGGGCATATACCCCAGGATCTGTCCGTCCTCGATCCGGACGATATCGATGCGGCGCCAGTGACGGACGCCGTTCCGATCGCAGGAAAACACCCAGGAATCCTCGTCCGCCAGGCGTTCGATGCGCTCCCGCGCCTCCTTCGCCGCCTCCGGGGGAAGCAACGACCAGACGGGCCCCTTCACGAGCTGCCCCTCTTCCCTTCCGGTCAGGCGCAGGAACGCCGGATTCACGTCGATGACATTCCCGGCCGCGTCCGCGACGAAGACGCCGATCGGAACGTGCTCCACGTAGGTCCGGAAGCGCTCCGTGCTGAAGCGAAGCTCGCGGCGCATCCGGTCCGCCCCGGTCATGTCGTGGACGAGCGCCAGCAGCGCCGGGCGTCCTTCCAGGAGGATCGACGAGCGGTACACGTCGACGATCCGCACCTCGCCGTTCGCGCAGCGGGCCCGGACACGGACGTATCGCCGGTTCCGCTTCGCCCCGCCCCGTACGGCGTCCGTGAATTTCTCCGGGATCCCATCGCCGAACGCCGAGACGGGCATCCCCAGGAACGTCTCCTTCGCGTAGCCGAAGAATGCGATCGCGGCGTCATTGGCGTCGATCACCGTCAGCGAAACCGGATCGATGACGAGCATCACCGCCGAATTTCCGCGGAATAGATCTGTTGCAGTGAAAACATGCTCCTCCTGGAGCGGTTGTATGGGACACATACGCGATGACCTGCTTTCGTACCTTATTTTCTTTTATTTTCCCGGGAATTATACGCTTTTTTGCGCCGCCGGAGAACGTATTTTTCATGAATCCGACCGTCTTTTACGCCCGGCCCCGGATGTATGTCCACCGCGCGAAAAGACAGAGAAAATCGAACACAGTCCATATCAGGAAGGCGACGTACCCCGCCCGGATGCCGCCTTCGAGCCGGAGCATCAGGAACCACGCGCAGGGCAGAAAGACCGCGTACCCCGACACGAGCCCCTCGAACGCGAGGAAGCGCGTGTCCGAATACCCCAGCAGCGAGCCCTGGAGCGTCATGTACATGACCGAAAACATCTGCGCGACACACATGAAACGCAGCGTCTCCGCCGCCCGGGCCACGACGGTCGGTTCCGCCGGGCTGAAGAACGCGGCGATGCCCCGGGCGCCGAACCACATCCCGACGCCGACGACCGCCGAAAAGACCGACGCCGTGCGGACGAGGCGCGCCGACGCCCTCTGCGCGCCCGAATGGTCTCCCGAACTCCGGAACCCTGCCGTGAGGACGGACGCCGCGACCTGGAACCCCGACGCGGGAAGGTAGGTGCACAGGAAGACCTGGAAGCAGACGTGATGGACCGCGAGCGCTTCGCCGCCCAGAGTGCGGACCATCAGCACGAAGATGAGGAGCGCGAGGCTGATCGCCCCCGAGAAGATTCCCACGTCGATCGAGGTTCTGACGAACCGCCGGACGATGTCGCGGGAGACGCGCCCCCGCCGGTGTTTCCCGAAAAGCAGGAAGACGAGCCCGCCCGCGCCGAGGCAGTACGCGGCGAGGCTCGCCCACGCGGCGCCCGCGGCCCCGAGCGACGGGAACCCCATGCGTCCCGGGACGAGTGCGGCGTCGAGCGCCGCGTTCACGACGCACACGAGGATCCCCGCATACAGCGGCGTTCTCGTATCGGCAGCCCCGCGGAACGCGCCGACGCCGACGAAGAACAGCAGCGTCACAGGCGCGGCGCGGAGGGTGATCGTCATGTACTCCGTGCCGCAAGCCGCGATACGTTCCGCCCCGGGAAATGCGAAGAGCGCCCGCGAGAGCGGCCCCGCAAGCGCCGCAATCGCGCCGCCGAACAGAAGAGCGCCCGCGACGCCCGTCCGGAAGACGGCGGCCGCGCGGTCCTCCCGTCCGGCGCCGAGCGCTTCGGCCGTCAAGACCGTCGTTCCGGTCCTGAAGCCCTCGAGAAACGTGAAGATCGCCGCCCAGAGCATGGTCGCGAGCGACAGGGACGCTGCCGCGTCCACGCCGAGCGGCGCGACGAACGAGAGATCCGTCATTCCGATGATCCGGGCCGCCGATTGCGAGACGGCCACGGGAAACGCAATTCCGAAGATGGTTCCGTACGATATGGATTTCACTGGGATTCCTCCGATTCGGACAAAAAAGGACGCCCGTTGACGGGCGCCCTCTGTCGATCACCGGGAGGATCCGAAAGCCTTCAGCGGCGAAGCATTCGAATCCGGCCGGGAGCATGGCGCCGGCGCAAGGATACAGTACGAGCCGCAAACGCCGGAATGCGCGCAAAAACGGGCGATACGGTCCGTCTCTCCGCTGCGGAAGCGACCACGCGCCCCGCCCCCTTTCGTGAACGAAATGCTTCGTTTCGCAAACCGCGTCATGGTACCGCAACAAGGCCGCCGCATCAAGAGCGGACATTCGCTCACGGGTCCCTCGCGTCCCGCAATATTTCGCCGGGCGACGCATTCGCGCGAAAAACACAATACCTGCTCCACACTTGACACGAAACGAGAAAAGCGTACTATTTTTGTGTTACGAAATAAATTTTTCGTGCTATAAACTGACAAGGGAGGGTATTTTCTTGAAGAAGCGCACGTTGTCCGTCCTGGCTGCAATACTCTGCATCGCGTCGTGTTTCGCGGCCGTTCCCGCGACGGCTGCTCCGGCGGCCGAGAAGGTCCTCACCTATTCCTGGCCCCTCAACGCCGGGAGCCTCAATCCGCACCTCTACTCCCCGAACCAGATGTACGCCCAGGGCATGGTCTACGAACCGCTCGTGAGCTTCGGCGACTCCGGAAAGATCGAGCCGTGCCTCGCCGTATCGTGGACGCTCTCCGGCGACGGAAAGGCGTACACATTCACGCTGCGCGACGGCGTAAGGTTCAGCGACGGAACGCCCTTCGACGCGGCGGCAGCGAAGAAGAACTTCGACACGATCATGGCGAACGCAAAACGCCATTCGTGGCTCGCGATCGTCGACCTCATCGAAAAGACGGAGGCCGTCGATCCGAAGACCTTCCGCCTGACGCTGAAGGCTCCGTATGCGCCCGCGCTCAACGACCTGTCGCTCATCCGCCCGTTCCGCTTCCTGTCGCCGAAGGCGTTTCCCGAGAGCGGCAATACGGCCGACGGCATCCGGGCGGCGGTCGGAACCGGCCCGTGGGTCCTCGCCGAGACGAAGAAGGGCGAGTATGACGTCTTCGTGCGCAACGAAAAATACTGGGGGCCCAGGCCGTATTTCGACAAGATCGTCGTCCGCGTTCTGCCCGATCCCGAAGGGCGCGTCGTCGCGCTCGAAACGGGCGAGATCGACATGATCTACGGATCGCAGATCAACATCGAATCCTTCATGCGCCTCAAGGCCTCCGGACAATACGCCACGGGCGTCTCCGGGCCGATGATGACGCGCTCGTTCGCGATCAACTCCGCTCGCGGCGCGACGAAGGACGTCGCCGTCCGGCGCGCGATCCAGCACGCCGTCAACCGGGACGCGATCGTCCGGTCGATCTTCCATGACCTCGAACCGCGCGCGGACTTCCTGTTCCGGACGACGGTCGCCTACTGCGACATCGGCGCGACGCCGTACGCCTACGATCCGGCGAAGGCCGCGAAACTGCTCGACGATGCCGGATGGAAGAGACCTGAGGGCAAGCAGTGGCGCGAAAAGGACGGGAAGACGCTTTCCATGGAGGTTTGTTTCATCGGCAACGACCCGCTTCAGAAGGCGCTCGCCGAAGTGATCCAGGGAGACTTCCGGAAAGTCGGCATCGAGGCCGTCCTGATCGGCGAGGAACGGGATTCGTTCTACGGCCGCCAGAAGTCCGGCGAATTCGACCTGATCTCAAGCCAGACGGACGGCGCCCCCTACGAGCCGCACGCGACCGTCGGATCGATGCGCGCGCCGTCGCACGCGGACTATCAGGCGCAGGTCGGGTTGCCGATGAAGAAGGACCTCGACGCATCCATCACGAAGGTGCTGAGCGTCACCGACGAGGCCGAGCGCGTGAGGCTCTACAGGGAGATCCTGACGACGATTCACGATCAGGCCGTCTATCTGACGTTGACCCACCCCACGCAGCTCGCGGTCTATTCGAAGAAAATCGCGGACTTCCCCTTCCCCGTGCTTCAGTATGTCGTTCCGTTCGAGCGGATGAGCGAACGGAAGTAGGCGCTCCCGACCGATGCTGAAATTCATCGCGCGGCGCCTGCTCGCGCTCATCCCGATCCTGCTGTTGATGTCCGTCGTCGTCTTCCTGATGCTTCGCATGGCCAGGGGGGACCCGGCGATGGCCTATCTCCAGCTCTCCAACATCCTTCCGACCGATGAGGCCATGGCCGAGGCGAGACATTCGCTCGGGCTCGACCGGCCGATCGTCGTCCAGTACGTCGACTGGCTCGGGCGGGCGCTTCGCCTGGATTTCGGCATTTCGTACACGTCGAAGCAGCCCGTGCTGGAAGGGATTCTCCGGTCGATGCCGGTGACGCTGGACCTCGCGTTCAAGGCGCTCGCCGTGACGCTTCTCGTCAGTTTTCCGCTCGGCATCCTGGCGGCGCTCCGCAAGGACCGCCTGTTCGATCACGCAACGCGCATCTTCGCGTTCATCGGCGTCTCGCTGCCGGGCTTCTGGTTCGGCCTGATGCTCGTGACGCTCTTCTCGGTCGTCCTCAAGGTCCTTCCGCCGATGGGGCGCGGAACGCCGGCGCACTACATCATGCCGCTCGCGACGCTGTCGCTCATGTCGATCGCGATCAACATCCGGTTCATCCGCGCGTCTCTTCTCGAACAGATGAAAAGCCGCTCCGTGCTCTACGCGCGCTCCCGGGGCCTCACGAAGGGCGCGATGCTGCTCCACGTGCTGCGCAACGCGCTGCTTCCCGTCGTGACCGCGATCGGCATGCACCTCGGGGAGCTTCTGGGCGGCGCGGTCATCGTCGAAAACATCTTCGCGTGGCCGGGCGTAGGGCGCTACGCGCTCTTCGCGATTTCCAACCGCGACTACCCCGTGCTCCAGTGCTTCATCCTGTTCATGACGGTCGTGTTCGTGCTCTGCACGCTCGCCTCCGATATCCTCTGCGCGTGGCTCGATCCGCGGCTTCGCTTCGGAAGCGGGGAACAACAATGACGTTCTTCCGGCAACCGCTCGTCATTATCGCGGCCGTGATCCTCGCGTTCATCGCCGGGCTGGCGCTCTTCGCGCCGCTCGTCGGCTCCGGCGACCCCATCGACACGCACCTCGAACGCAAGCTGGAGGGACCGAGCGCCGACCACTGGCTCGGCACCGACCACCTCGGCCGGGACGTCCTCTCGCGCCTCGCGTTCGGGGCGCGGACGTCGCTCGGCGCCGTATCGGTCATCCTCGCGATGATCCTCGTCGCGAGCACTGCGGTCGGATGCGTCGCCGCGCTGTGCGGCGGCATCGTCGACTCGGTGCTGATGCGCCTGTGCGACACGTTTCTGACCTTTCCGACGATCATCCTCGCGATGTTCCTGACCGGAATCCTCGGCACGGGGATCGTCAACGTCATCATCGCCGTCGTCCTGACGCACTGGGCGTGGTACGCGCGGATCATCCGGAGCCTCGTGCTGTCGGTCAAGAACCGCGAGTACGTCACGGCCGCGAAGGTTTCCGGGACGACCGGAATCCGAACGGTCTTCCGGCATATCCTTCCCGCGACGGCCGCGCAGCTCGTCGTCCTCGCGACGCTCGACATCGGGCACATGATGCTTCACGTCTCGGGGCTTTCGTTCCTCGGGCTCGGCGTCCGGCCCCCGCTGCCGGAATGGGGCGTCATGATCAACGACGCGCGCCCCTACCTGTGGACGCAGCCGCACCTGATCCTCTACCCCGGCCTGCTGATCTTCCTGACCGTCGCGGCGTTCAACCTGCTCGGCGACGCGCTCCGCGACTCCCTCGACGTCGCCTCGACCGGAGGAAACCCATGAGCGATACGCTTCTGTCCGTCGAAAACCTGTCCGTCGCGCTTTCCCGCAGTCCTGAGACGCGTCTCGTGCGTTCGACGTCGCTTTCGGTCCGGCGCGGGCGCGTGACGGGGCTCGTGGGCGAGTCTGGGTGCGGCAAGAGCCTGACGTGCCTCTCGGTCCTCGGCCTTCTCCCGGAGGGGGTCGCCGTCGCGGGCGGATCGATCGACCTCCTCGGAACGCGCGTGGACCGCGTATCCGAGGAGGAGCTTCGCGACATCCGGGGGCGCACGGCGGCCTTCGTGCTCCAGAACCCTGCGAGCTGCTTCGACCCCCTCTTCACGATCCGCCGGCACTTCGCGGAGACGCTGTCGTCCCACGGGGTCGGCGACCGGAAGCGGCAGCGCGAACTGGCCGCGGCGCGCCTCGTCGAGGTCGGGTTTCCGTCTCCGGCCGGGATTCTGGACGCCTATCCGTTCCAACTCTCGGGGGGCATGCTCCAGCGCGTAATGATCGCGATCGCGCTCCTCTTCGACCCACCGCTTCTCGTCGCGGACGAACCGACGACCGATCTCGACTCCGTGTCGCAGTCGCACGTCCTCGATCTGCTTCAGGCCGTACGGAAACGACACGGGATGTCGATCCTCCTTGTGACGCACGACCTGTCGGTCATCGACCGGATGGCCGACGACGTCTTCGTGATGCGCTGCGGCGAGATCGTCGATTCGGGAACGAAGGAGGAGCTGTTCGAGCGAAGCCGTCAGCCCTATACGCGGCTTCTGGTCGAGGCGCACCGGAAACTCTGCGCCTCGTGCGACGGGACGAAAGAGGGAGAAACACATGCAGACGCTGCTGTCGCTGCAAAGGGTTCATAAGTCGTACAGCCGCGGGAGCATCTTCTCTCGCGGCGAGCGGATCGACGTCCTGAAAGGCGTCGACCTGTCCCTTCCCGAGGGGGGCTCCGTCGGCCTGATCGGGCTGAGCGGGTCGGGCAAGAGCACGCTCTCGCGCGTCGCGCTCGGGATCGAGCGCCCCGACTCCGGCACGGTGTCGTACCTCGGGCGCGATATCCGGACGGGCGACCGCGGCCTCTTCGCAGATTTCCGCCGGAACGTCCAGGTCGTCTTCCAGAACGTCCCGGCGTCGGTGAACCCGCGGATGACCGCCGCGCGGATCATCGCGGAGCCGCTGTCGAACTTCGAATCACTGACGGACAAAGAGACGCGCGAACGCGTCCTCGAACTCCTGTCCGACGTCGGACTCAAGGCGACCGACGCGGAAAAGCGCCCGCACGAATTCAGCGGCGGCGAACTCCAGCGCGTGTGCATCGCGCGGGCGATCGCGGCGCGTCCGCGCCTGATCGTCTACGACGAGGCGGTCAGCAGCCTCGACATGATCGTCCAGGCGCAGATCCTGTCGCTGATCGAGCGCCTTCGCGCGTCGCTCGGAACCGCGTCGCTCTTCATCTCGCACGACCTTCGCGTCGTCCGCTCGGTCTGCGACGACATCGCGATGCTTCACGAAGGCCGAATCGTCGAACGGCTTCCTGCCGGCCGACCGCTCTCGGCATGGTCGCACCCCGCGGCCGTCGACATCGCGAAGGCCGCCGCGAGAAATCTGCGGCCGTCCTGGGCGGGAGCCTGAGGATCCCCTCTTCCCGGGAGGCCGTCAGCAGCCCGGACTCCCGGGAATCCGCTCGTTCGTGAGGATCCAGTAGAGGCCGACGCGCTGAACGGCCTGGGTGAACTCGTCGAAGCTCACGGGCTTGCGGACGTAGCCGTTCGCACCGAGGTTGTAGCTCTCGACGATATCCCGCTCCTCGCTCGACGACGTGAAGACGACGACCGGGAGCAAGCGCGTCCGTTCGTCCGAGCGGATTCGGCGGAGGACGTCGAGCCCGTCCACCTTCGGAAGCTTCAGATCCAGGAGGACGACGACGGGAAGTCCCTGCCCCCGCCCCGTTCCGAGCAGGCGGTCGATCGCCTGCGCCCCGTCCCGGACGACCGTGATCCGGTTCGTGAGGTTCGCCTTCCGGAGCGCTCGCACCGTGAGTTCCTCGTCGTCCGGATTGTCTTCCACAAGAAGGATTTCCCTGTCTTCCACCGCCGCCTCACACTCCCTCTTCCGGCGCCGGCATCGTGAACAAGAAGGTCGCCCCCCCGTCGACGATTCCGTCCGCCCATATCCGTCCGCCGTGCCGCCGGACGATCCGCTGGACCGTCACGAGCCCGATCCCCGACCCGGGAAATTCGTCCGCGCGGTGCAACCGCTGAAACGGACCGAACAGCTTGCCCGCGTACTCCATGTCGAACCCCGCGCCGTCGTCCCTCACGAAGCACTCCCACATCGCCCCGTTCCTCGCCGCGCCGAATTCGATCCGCGCGGACGGCTTTTTCCCCGTGAACTTCCACGCGTTGCGCAGGAGGTTGTCCATGACGATCCGCGCGAGCCCACGGTCCGCCATCACGGGGACGCTCTCCGGGACGACCGTTTCGACGCGGCGGTCCGGCTCCGCCTCCCGAAGCTCCTTCAGGATCGTCCGCGCGAGTTCCGCGAGATCGACACGCTCGGGGTGCAGCTCGGATCGCGAGATGCGGGACAACATCAGCAGATCGTCGATCAGACCGCCCATCCGGTCCGCCGCCGCGCAGATCCGTCCGACATAGCCCCGGCGCCGTTCGTCGAGCGCGTCGCCGCAATCCTCGAAAAGCGCCTGTCCGAACCCCGTCATCGCGCGGAGCGGCGCGCGGAGGTCATGGGAGACGGAGTACGTGAACGCCTCCATCTCCGAGGTCGCCGATTCGAGGTCCCGCGTCCGCTCCAGAACACGTCGTACGAGGTCCGCGTTCATCGTCCGGATGGTATCCTCGGCGCGCTCGCGTTCGGCGAGCGCGCGGGCGAGCTTGATATTGGAATAGCTCAGGTCCGAGAGCAGCTTCGCGAGCCCCGCGTAAAAGCGCATCACGCTCCCGACCCGTTCCCTGCTGAAGCGCGGGACCTTCCGGACGGCGGCCATATAGGCCTCCTCGTCGAAGCCGTAGCGGCGCGCCCGCTCGCGGAAGAACCCGTAATCGGGCTCCTCGTCGTCGAAGAAGAGCTGCCCCGTGAAGACGTTCCCGACGCGGCGATCCCCGAGGAAGATCGGCGTCGCAGCGTCCCAGAGCCCGTTTCGGCACTTGTAGAGCTTGAATTCGCCGGGCGCCGCGCCCGAGGAGAGGACCGTGTCGCTCTCCCGGCACCCCTCGCACGTCTCGGGGCAAACGCGGTGGAACCTCGTGCAGATCTCCTGCCAGCCGTTCGTGACGAGGACCTTGCCGCGCAAGTCCACGATCGCGAACACGAGGCCCGTCAGATCGTAGAAGTCATTGAGCAGGACCTGAATCGCCGGAACGTCGATGATGTCCTCAAGCTCCAGCGAGCCGACATCCCCCTCGGGCGACAGGATCGCGTCCAGCTTGGCCCGGACGCGTCCCTCGCTCTCCCGAAGCGCCGCCTCCGCCTTCTTGCGTTCCGTGATGTCCCGGATGATGGCCTGGAAGAAGGTCCTGCCGTCGACGGCGATGGACCGCGCGCTGATCTCCACGGGGAAGGTCGACCCGTCCTTTCTCCGGTGCACCCCTTCGCTGCGGTAGGCTCCTTCCCGTCCGATCGCCTGCGCGCGCTTCACGAACTCCCCGAGATTTTCCGGCGCCACGAGATCCGTCGTGCGGAGCCCCGCCATCTCCTCGCGCGTGTAGCCGTACGACTCCAGCGCCCGGTCGTTGGCCTCGACGATCCGTTCGTCGGCGTCGACGAGCAGGATGATGTCGTTGGCGTACCGCACGAGGTATTCGAAGTGACGCAGCAGGGCGTCGCGCTCGCGCCTGGCGTCCGCCTCGGCGCGGTACCGTTCCTTCTGCGCGCGCTGCAGGAAGAACCCTGACACGAAGAGGACGAGCAGCATGGAGCCGAACACGGACGAGAAAATCAGCGCGGACTGCGTCCGGAAGCCGGCGAACGCTTCCTCTTCGCTCACCTTGGCGATCAGGAACCACGACATCGACGGAAGCGGTTCGATCACGGCCAGGACCGGGACGCCGCCGTAGTCCGGGCCGCGCATGAAGCCGACCCGCCCCCGGAGCGCAGCGGCCGCGGGAATATCCCCCCGCTCCAGCGGGATGTGGAACCGCAACGCCGTCCCCTTTCGGTGACGAAGCTCGTTCAGGAACAGGACGGAATCGCCGTCCGCGCGGACGAGGAGCGTCTCCGCCGTCCGGCTGGGAACCGGCCACGCCTGAATCATCGGGTAGAGAAATTCGGCGGGGTCGATCCGGAGGAACACCGCGCCGATCGCGTCGGTCGATTCCCCGCGCCGCTGGAGCAGCGGAGCGACGACGCCGCACGCAGGTCCGTGCGCCGCGGCGAGGTGAAGATCGACGAAGACGGGCGTCCGGATCTCCATGGCGCGCCGCGCGGCGGAACGGACTTCGGGACATAGCGCCGCCGGCGTTCCCGACATGCTCAGAACCGCGCCGGCCTCCGGGTTCAGCAGCAGGAAATCGGAATACCCGTAGTACAGGAGGAACCGCCGGAGGATCGTCCGGATCGTCTCGACGCCGGCGTCCGGCTCCTGCGCGAACAGGCGCTCCGCCTCCCGCACGAGGAAGGGGCTCTCCATGATGATGCCCCCGTCGCCAAGACGTTCCCGCCGCCAGAGGCCGATCTGGTCGGCCTTGAGCCGCGCGACGGCGACCAGTTCGTTGCGGACGTCGTTCAGGACGCGCTCCTCGCGGACGCGATGGAACACAATCCCGCCCGCGAGGATGAGTC
>CAYVKE010000057.1:0-18928 GCA_964451935.1 uncultured Synergistaceae bacterium
CGCGTCACGACTCAGTTGCGGAAAGTCGTGGAAGGGCGGTAACGGGGAAAGACCATACGGGCCGCGCCTGCGGCCGGAAAGGAGCGTGTGACGGGAATGAGCATCCGGGCGATCAGGGCGGATATCACGACGCTGCGGGTCGACGCAATCGTCAACGCGGCGAATTCGACGCTTCTCGGGGGAGGCGGGGTGGACGGCGCGATACACCGGGCCGCCGGGCCGGAACTCCTCCGGGAATGCAGGCTCCTCGGCGGCTGCAAAACCGGCTACGCGAAGGCGACGAAGGGGTATCGCCTCCCCGCGAAGCACGTCATCCACACGGTGGGCCCCGTGTGGCGCGGCGGAGACAAGGGAGAAGCGGAGCTTCTCGCCTCCTGCTATCGCCGCTCGCTCGAAATCGCGCGCGACCTGGGGTGCGCGAGCGTCGCCTTCCCGTGCATCAGTACGGGCGTCTACGGCTATCCGTTCGGCGAAGCGGCGCGGATAGCCGTAGATACGGTGCGCGCCGCGCTCGAAGCGTCTCTCGAAGACATCGACGTCACCTTCTGCTGCTTCTCCGAAAGCGACCTCGCCGAGTACGAGGAGCTGCTCGGCGAGGGGCCCCGATGACCGACGACATCATCCTCGGCAAGAAGGATCGTATCGACGAGTGCGTGCGGCGAATCCGGACGTATATGGATGGGTTTTCGGATCGGAACTCCATCGATGACCACATCCGGCTCGACGCGTCTGCGTTCAACATCCTTCGGATCATTCAACAGTGCATCGACCTCGCGAACCACGTCGTGAGGGGCAGAAGACTCGGGATTCCGAGGGAAAGCCGGGAATCCTTCTTCTTGCTGATGAAGGAGGGGCTCATCCCGAAAGAGCTTTTGCAGTCTCTCGTGGCCATGCTCGACTTTCGCCGCACGGTCCTCCATTCGAGCGAGGGGCCCGACGCCGAAACCATCAACGATATCATCGAACACAGGCTCGACGACGTTGTCGCGTTCACGGTGCGCCTTTTTCCTGCTCAACCGTGATGGCGGGCGAGTGCGACCACCGGTTGCACTCGCGAGGGTCCGCCCCGGCGCCATGACAGGCCGGCGACGGCGGTTGTCGCTCAGCCTGTGTAGGGGCCGAGAAACCGCTCTCCGTTGAAGTGGATCAAATGGGAAGGCGCGTCAGCCACCCAGACCTCAGTTTCCCAAGCGATTTCCCCGAGATATCGGCCCATTAGGGAACGGTTCGGAAAGGCGGTGACGTACACAAGGCCGGCTTTGGAATTGACGAAAAGCTGCGAAAGCTCTGCGTGCCTTTTAGCGTCCACAGGGCCGTGGCTGGTGACGGATTCAACGAGCAACAGCCAGTTTCTTTTCGGGCAGAACAGAACGACATCAGGCATTTTCCCGTGAGAATCGACGTTGACGCCGAGATCGGAAAGCAACGGCGCGTCGAAGTATCCCCATTTGTCGCCGGTGTCGCCTGCATAGACCAATACGCCTCCGGGGACGAATCGAGGTCCGAATTCCTCGATGATGTCTCGTATCAGTTCGCTGTGCTCGCCGGGGCTGAGGGTGATCTCCTTGCCCCCGGCTATGTTCACGGGAATCCGACTTTGTTCCCGTTCCATCGCGTAACGCGCCGCAAGAGTTTCGTGGTCGGCAAGGTAGGCAGAAAGGTTGTCGCGCCACGCCGGAGCACCGAAGGAACGAAGCAACTCCAGAACGGCATCCTCGATCTGGTAGACGGCGCCGGGGCTGTTGACGGGGCGGTCGGGTTTGTCCGGATTGTAGCGTGCGATTCCCGCATCCACGAACTGATGCATCGTTTGCCGTCTGAAGGTTTCCCGGGTATTCGGAGCGTAGTCCTTTTTATAGTGTCGGCGCGCCCAATCCATAATGGGCGTTATCCCCATCAGCGGTTTTTCCGACGCCTTCCACTTCTTGCCGGGCGTGAGATTCAGCAAGGCAAGAAGGCACAGAGCGGAGCGCTCGTTTTGCTGCGCTCCCCGGCATGCCGAGCGCAGACAGGATATCGATCGCGTCGCTGATATGCTTCCGGTTGTTGGTCCGGTTCATTCCGAAATTTTCTCCATTTTTTCGTCGATCATATCCTGAGTCAATTCCCTCTGCTTCATCGCCCACTCTCCAAGTTCAATGAGCGCCTTGCGGCTCGGGTACTTCAAAAGTCTCAGATCCGTCGCATTGACTTGCGTGTGGCCGCTGAACCGCCGGAAAGCATCATCGACGGCCGTCGAGTTGAGATAGACGGAAAGCCCCCGTGCAAGCTCCTCCTGTAACGGCTCTTTATTGCTATGGAAAATGTTCAGATGATTTTCAAAACCAAGTTTCTCCGTTGCACCGAACACGGCAGGGTCAACGATGCTTGCTATGATCCTCCGTCTCTCTTCTTTTGAAGAAAAACGGCGCACCACGGTATAGAAACCATTCGGATACAGCCACTTCTGCGTGTCGTTGTTGCATGAAATCGCATTTGGTTTCTTCCCGCCTTCGATGGGCCACTGTATGATCTGCCCCTTGAAATGACACGGGTACAACAACGGCGCCGTTCCGTTTTCAGGCATGGCCTTCAACTGTTCCTTCATTCGAAAATCAACGACCGGTCCGGTTGAAACCTGCAGTCCGATCTCGGAAAGCGCGTGTCGGAATACGTCCGCGTCGTCCGGGACGTCGGCTTCCGGCGATGTCGGGATATGAATGAAACGTTCGGTATCGTCCTTCCGGACAATGCGTCTGAACGAATAATCCGAAATGGAGATGTCTGAGAATGTGTCATCGGTAGAAGTCGAGATGGTCACGTCTTGTTGCCGACCGTCTTTTTCCAGCACCAGAATGATGTTCTCCTGCAGAACCTTGTCTTCCTTGAATGCCTTGTTTCTGGAGCCGAACAGGTGGATTCGCCGAAGCGCCGCGCGCTCCAGCATGAATTCCCGAAAGGGCCGATAGTACGGACCATTGCAGAAGCTTCTGGGAATGATTGCAACCAGATATCCCCCTGTTTCCATGAGGAGCAGGGACAAGGCGACAAAGGCCGAATACATGTTGACCGTTTCGATTCCGGCGGTGCGAAGGGCAGCCCGATGGCGCGATGCGCAGGAAATCTTCTTATACGGCGGATTCATAATGCAGTGCGTATATGTATTCACCGTCTCAGGCCAGAGACTATTGACCGAGGACACCTCCCGTGACGCCTCGATTATGAAATCATCATCGAAAACGCGCCATGCCAACGAACCGTCGCTTTTCGCCGCGGTCGTTTCGCACAGTGCGAGATTCTTCTCCAGGTAGAATCGCATGACCGGATCTATTTCATAGGCGTCCACGTCAATATGACAGCCGATGTGACTCGTGCAGATGTGTTCGACAAAGGCGGATGTCAGACTGCCGACACCCGCTCCGGGGTCCAACAGCCTGATGTTTTGAGTGGACGGGATGGGAAACAACGAAGCCATAAACGAAGCGACTGCGGCTGGAGTCATGTATTGGCCGAATGCGCTCTTTGTTTCCACCTTGATCTTTCCGTTTGCGACCTTTCTTGAAGCATCCGCCCGGGACAGAAGGCTCAACGGTTCTTTCAGCAAAACGTCAGGCATGCTGAGCCCCGGCTTTCCGTTTGTCCGGCGTGTTCATTTTTTCGTTCATCCACGCGTTGATCCGGTCCCGGTCAAACCTCCACTGGGTTCCGATTTTGGAACCGGGCAGCTCGCCCTTTTGGGCCATCTGATAGAGCTTGCTGCTACTGATCTTCAGATAGCCGGAAAGCTCCGTAATGGTCAGCCATTTGTCTTGTGGTTCCATCTCAGTCACCTTTTTTTGTATTCCATCGTAAAACATGATAACACAAGATAGCGAATGACAATCAGGTTTTCAAGCCAAATCTCGGCGCCATTCAGGAAGAATTCGCTCCGGGGCAGACCAATTTCGACAAGCGACGAGGCCGCCCCGGAAAGGGGCGGCCTCGCCTCGTTCCCTCGTCCTTCGGAGAATTACTTGTTCATCGTCAGAACCAGGTTCACCATCCTGAGGAAGTAGTCGTTGAAGTCCTTCGTCGCGTCCTCGCCCTTCTCGACCTTCGGACGGACGGCGTAGATGAAGCGCCGCCACTCGTCGTTGACGCCGGCCTCGTAGAACTCGCTGTAGCGGAAGGCGTCCTTCTGCGTCTGATAGACCGCGCCGTCCATGAGCGCCTTGGGCGTGGCGTTCGCCCCCATCAGGAACGGGATGGAGTAGCCGTAGGCGGGAAGCGTCACGAAGATGGTCGTGAGCTTGTCGGGGTGCTTCGGGTCGATCAGGAAGGTCGAGCTGGACTGCGCGCGCGGAAGGTTCCAGATCGCGGGGTGTTTGGAGACCTTCGGCGAGTTCACGAGTTCGACCGTGATCTTGCCGTAGTTGTCGATGAGCGCGTCCTCCGGGGAGCCGTAGTCGTTCTCGCGAAGGATCGTGAACGCGATGCCCTTGTAGGTCTTGTCGCCCTTCACGAGCGACGGGTCCATGTTCTCCTCGACGATTTTGTAGCAGTTGTCGGCGATCTGAAGCACCTTGCCCCTCGCGTCGGCGAAGAGGTAGTTCGTGCCCCACTTGCCGCTCGCGATGTACCCCTTCTCGACGAAGGAGTGCAGCACGGCCTTGGCCTCGTCGACGTTCGAGCAGTGCTCGGCGATGTAGCGCGGGACGTAGTGGTTCATGAAGCCGTCGTACTTCGGAGGCTTGACGTCGGGCGTCTCGCCCTTGTACGGCTCGACGTACCATTCGTTGGGCTGCCACTGCGACGGGACGTCCGCCGCTCCCGCGAGGCCCTTCTCGTTGACGAAGAACGACACGCCCGTGTCGGCCGTTCCCATCTCGCCGAAGAACTTGAAGGGCTTCTTGCCGGCGGGCGTCGTGTCGGTGATTTTCTTGAGGTAGCCGGCCTGGAGGTCCGGGGCGGTCTCGCGCGTCTTGTGGAAGATGATCTGTCCGTTCTTCGTGGCGGGCGGCGTGACGGCGAACGACGTGCAGCCGACGCCCTTGTAGAGCAGCGCGAGGTCGCGGTACCGCCCGAACGTGAAGGCGATGTAGAGTTCGCGGTCGATCTTCACGGTGTCGGCGATCGCGTTGAGTTCGTCGATCCAGTAGGGGCAGTCGATCTTGCCCGACAGCTCGATCGAGAGCTTCGCGAAATTCCGGAGTTCCTTTTCCTTGTCCTTGGCGCGATCGAGGAACGCGGTGTACGCCTTCAGGATCGACTCCTTGTTCACCTCGCCCCACATCTTCCCGACCTCGACGGCGCTTCCCTCGAGAACCAGGACGTCCTTCGCGGGTTCCGCCGCGAAGGACGCGGAGCCGAAACAAACCGCGAGAAGCAGCGACGCAACGATCAAGCGTTTCATTGCATTCCCTCCCTTTTCGAAAAAATCCGGATCAGGTCCTGTTGCGCAATGCTTTCGGGAACGCGTTCCTTTCGACTGCGTCTTACTCGATGAATGTCGGCAGATACCTCCTCTCGAGGTCCCGGAACGTGTCGAAGCCGACGAGGCTCTTGAACTCCGCGAACGGCACGACGAGGTCGGTTCGTCCCTCCGCGATCCGGTCGCCCTTGATCGCGTCCAGATAGTCGCGCATTCCGCGGACGGCCGCGAAGAGCGGGCCGACGGGGATGCTCACGCGTGCGACGCCGAGCTTCCGGAGCGTGTCGATGGAGACGAGCGGCGTCTTGCCTCCGACGACGGCGTCCATGAGGTTGACGCTGACGGGAGCCTTGATTTCCCTGACGATCTGTTCGATCTGTTCGACGGAGCGCGGGGCCTCGACGAAGATGAGGTCGGCCCCCGCTTCGGCGTAGGCGTTCCCGCGCCGGATCGCCTCGTCGACGCCCGCGACGGCGATGGCGTCGGTCCGGGCGTTGATGACGAAGTCCGGGTCGATCCCGTTGCGCGCTTCGGTGCAGGCTTTGATCTTCAGGACCATTTCCTCGAGCGGGATGATCTGCTTGCCTTCGAGGTGTCCGCACCGCTTGGGGAACACCTGATCCTCGATGTTCATTCCGGCCGCGCCGGCCCGGATGAACTCCCGCGTGACGTACATCGCGTTGATGCTGTTGCCGTACCCGGTGTCCGCGTCGGCCATGACGGGGACGTTCACGGCGTCGACGATGTTCTTCGTGAAGTGGACGACGTCGCTGAACCCGATGAAGGCCATGTCCGGAAGTCCGAGGTACGAGGCCGAGAGCCCGAACCCGCTCACCTGGAGCGCCTTGAAGCCGCTCTGTTCGATGAGTTTGGCCGATATGACGTCGTGCGCGCCGGGGCAGACGAGCGCGTTTCGTTCGAGGATGTATTTTCTGAGGAGCGAAGTCTTTTTCATTCGCGATGACCTCCGCTGAATGGGGTTACGCGTGGACGGACGTCGTTCCGAACAGGATCTTCCGTTCGACGAACCACGCGACGGCGACGAGAACGAGACCGATCAGGGAGACGACGTTCTGCGGGAAGAGCAGCATCAGCCCTCCTACGAAGAACGCGATGCAGATCGCCGCATTGGTCATGAGGCCGTTCCGGTGGCTGAAGAGCCCGTACGCGATGGCGATCGAGCCGATGAACGCGGTCGCGCCGTGCATGAAGACGTCGATGATCGGCGCGCGCCCGACGAGCGCGGGATTGAGCGCGAAGAAGTAGGGCAGAATGAACGCGACGGCGCCGAGGCGAACGGCGAAAAATCCCGTCTTGACCCAGTCGGCCTTCGCGAGCCCCGCCGCCGCGACGGCCGCCGTGCAGGTCGGGGGCGTGACGCCGCCGAGGATCGCCCAGTAGATGAAGAAGAAGTGCGCGGCCACCGGGTCGACGCCGAGCTTGAGCAGCGGCGGGACGAGGATCGAGACCGAAAGGACGTAGGTCGGCACGGTCGGAAGCGACGTCCCGAGAAGGAACGGGACGATCGTCGCGATCATGAGCGAGAAGTAGATGTTGGTCCCGCCGACCTGGAGGATGACGCCGCTGATCTTCGGGGCGAGCCCAGTCAGGCCGATGAGGTTCACGACCATGCTGACCGAGACGAGGATCGGGACGATCGACGCGACGTCGCGCCCGCCCTCGGCCATCGCATCGACGATGAGCCGGAGCGTCTGCTTC
The DNA here is from genome assembly GCA_964451935.1 of uncultured Synergistaceae bacterium. GTDB lineage: Bacteria > Synergistota > Synergistia > Synergistales > Aminobacteriaceae > CALFXN01. The sequence continues at coordinate 7,109 of CAYVKE010000057.1, forward strand.
ATGTCCCGTTTGAAGAGGCCGATGACGAAGAACACGCCGAGCGCCGAGAGGCAGGCATAGAAACCGGCGATCTGTAGCGGCTGTCCGATCCCGATGAGCCAGAGCAGCAGTCCCGTCGGGATCAGGAGCCCCGCGAGGCGTTCGAACGTGAGGATGTCCTTCCACTTCGGAATGTCCTCTTCCGGAAGCTTCTTGATCCCCATGCGGACGGTGCGGAAGTGGACGCCGCTGAACACGCCCGTGTAATAGAGAAGGCACGGGAGCAGCGCGTAGCCGATGATGTAGAAGTACGAGATGTTCAGGAACTCCGCCATCATGAACGCGGTGATGCTCATGATCGGGGGCGTGATGCCGCCGCCGGACGACGCGATGGCTTCGACCGCCCCCGCGAACTCCGGCTGGTAGCCGAGCTTCTTCATGAGCGGAATGGTGTACGTTCCCGTCACCATGACGTTCGCGACCGCGCTGCCCGAAATGCTTCCGAACAGCGCGCTCGAGACGACCGCCGCCTTGGCCGGTCCGCCGACGTACTTTCCGGTCATGGCCAGCGCGATGTCGATGAAGGTCTTGCCGCCGCCGGTCGCCGAGAGCAGCGAGCCGAAAATGATGAACATCGAGATGAACGTCGCCGACATTCCGGTGACGCTTCCGAAAATCCCGAGCGGCGAGTAGTAGAGCGAACTGACCACGAATTCCATGTCGATGCCCCGCAGCTTCCATATCCCCGGGAACCAGGATCCCGCGAAGATGTACCCCAGCAGCAGGAAGACCATGATCGGGATGGCGATTCCGACGGTGCGCCGCGCCGCTTCGAGGACGACCAGAATGAGCGCGACGCCGAGCGCGAGATCGAGCGCGCCCGCGTCGGATATCCCCGTGTAGATGTCGAGCGCCTTCACGAATGCGTTCAGGTTGGCGGCGAGGAGCAGGACGATGATGCACATGTCGGCGATCGCGATGCGGCTCGTGGGCGCGTCGTCCGTCCGCCTGCGTCCAAGCGGATAGTTGAGGAACGCGATGGTCAGGCCGAACGCGACGTGGACGGCGCGGAACTGGATGTCGAGCAGCCCCGTGAGGTAGATCGGGCCGAAGAGCTGGAAGAGCGCGAGAAGAATGCCGAGTGCGAAGAGAATGTTGGTTCGTGTTTTCCCGGGTGTGAAAAACGACAAGGACAATCCCTCCTGTTCGTTTTCAGGCCGCCTCTCCGGGGAAAAGCGGCCTGAAACACAACATTGCTCTTACTTCGTTCCCTTGTACTCGGGGGGTATGAATCGCGCCGGGACGTCGATGCCGCGTTCTTTCGCGTACCGGACCAGTCCGGCGTGGGCGGGGACGACATCGTCGCCCGCGTACTTGAAATAGTCCGCGATCGGATCGAAGCCCTTGACCGGGCCGTACGCCGAGGCGACTTCATCGAATCCCTCGAAGTACGCCTTGACGATCTTGTAGCCCACTTCCTCGGACATCGCGGCGGTCGCCACCGCGCCGGCGATCGGGCATTCCTCCCAGATCGGCCCGACGTCCGGGAATTCCTTGATGCTTCCCTTCGGACGCTCCAGGAAGCTCATGTACGGGATGTCCTTCTGGATCTTCGCGACATCGTCCTTCGAGTAGCCGATGACGGTCAGCGGCGTCATCAGGTTGACCTCGATGAGCGACGCGTCGATGTTGTTCAGGCCGCTGGACTTCTGGATGCCGACGATCCGCCCCTCCTTGAGGGCGCTGACAGCGTCGCCGTAGGCGGACGGGACGAGCTGGATTCCGTATCCCAGAATCGTGTTGTACTGCATGACGTAGGCTGCGGAGGCCGAGCCGGGGATTCCGGGGTTGAACTTCTTCCCCTTGAGGTCGCCGAACGTCGTGACGCCCGAGTCCTTGCGGACGTAGAGCCGGTCGGCGAACACGTTCCGCACGAACAGCCAGCGGACGTCCTTGAAGGCCTTGCCCTTGAAGCCCTCGATGCCCTTGTAGAGCTGGAGCGATCCCGGAAGGTCGACGGCGAGCGCGAAGTCGAAGACGCCCGAGCTGATCTTGCGCAGGTTGTCCATTCCCGCGCCGCTTTCGACCACGGTGACGTTGACGCCGACATTCGCCTTGTTGATGACGTTGGCCGCGGCCACGCACCACGCGTACACGCCCGAACTCGACGAGGTGCTGCCCATGTTCAGGTGGACGTCGGCGGCGAACGACGCGCCGGCCGCGAGTCCGACAACGAGAAGCGACAGAACAAGAATGCGGGAGAACCTCTTCGTGCGCTGTGTCATCATATATCCCTCCTGTCATGATCTTTCCCGTACATTCGGAGAAGAGAACGCCGCAGGGGTTTTCAGCGGATGATCCGGATTCATCCCTCCCTTCGGGGGCGATCCGACGCCTGCGGATCGAGAACGAAACCGCCGTGCCGTTTCAGGTATTCCACAAGTCCGCCTTCCTTCAGGATGTCGAGCATGACGGGCGAGAGCGGCGTCATCGGGATCGTCGTTCCCCTGTCGGGGAGTTCGACGGTCGTGTTTCCGATGTTCACGACGACGCGGTCGCCTTCCGCGATGGAATCCGTGTCGCAGAGGAACGCGGGGATGCCCTGGTTGATCGCGTTGCGGAAGAAGATCCGCGAGTACGACTTCGCGAGGACGGCCGCGATCCCGGCGCAGCGGATCGCTATCGGGGCCTGCTCGCGCGACGAGCCGCAGCCGAAGTTTCGCCCCGCGACGATCATGTCGCCGGGGAGGATCGTCTTCGAAAAGCCCGGAATGAGGTCTTCGAGAAGATGCTCGGCGAGCGAGGAGAAGTCGAGCGTCTTCGTGTACTTTCCGGCGATGATGTAGTCCGTATTGATGTCGTCGCCGAAGCGCCGGGCCCGGCCGTTCAGGATGCTCTGCATTTCGCCGCCCCCCTCACCGGATGTACGCCCGCGGGTCGGCGATGCGCCCTTCGAGGGCGGACGCTGCGCAGGTCGCAGGCGATGCGAGATAGATCGACGCCTTGTTGTTGCCCATGCGCCCCTTGAAGTTCCTGTTGGCCGTGGAGAGGACGTTTTCGCCGTCGCCCGGGACGCCGAGATGCGTTCCCGGACACGGGCCGCACCCCGGCGGCAGGATCACGGCTCCGGCGGCCGCCAGCTTCGCGATGACGCCCTCCGTGAGCGCGTCGACCAGCGTCTGCCGCGACGAGGGGCACACGAACAGCCGGCAGTTCGCCGAAACCCGTCTGCCGTCGAGGATGTCTGCGGCGATTCGCAGGTCGTCGAGCCGTCCGTTCGTGCACGTTCCGATGTAGACCTGCGACACGGCCGTTCCGGCGAGGTCCGCCGCCGGGACGACCGAATCCACCGAATGCGGGCGGCTCACGAGCGGCGGGATCCGGGACGCGTCGATCTCCATGCGCGACCGGAACGCCGCGTCGTCGTCGTCGAACGCGGGGCGCGCTTCGCGCGCGTATTTTCCTTCCAGATACCGGGTCGTCTTTTCGTCCGCCTCCATGAGTCCGACCTTTGCGCCGCACTCGATGGCCATGTTGCTGAGCGTCAGCCGTTCGGAGACGGACATCCCGCGGATCGTATCCCCGCAGAAGGAGAGTGCGAGATAGTCCGCCCCGTCCGAGCCGATCTTCCCGATCAGATGGAGCATGAGGTCCTTCGCGCAGGTCCCCTTCGGCATCGTTCCGCCGAAGACGACCTTCATGGTGTCCGGAACGCGGAGCCAGAGCTTTCCCGTGAGCAGAACGCCGCTCATGTCCGACGACCCGATGCCGAACGCGAAGACGTTCAGCGCGCCGTAGGTGCAGGTGTGCGAGTCCGCGCCGACGGCCAGGTCGCCGGGCACGACGAGCCCCTGCTCCACGACGAGCTGGTGGCAGACCCCCTCGCCGACGTCGTAGAGGCGGATTCCCTGTTCCGAGGCGAACGTCCGCAGGAGCGAATGGAGGTTGCTGATCCGTTCGTTGGGGCTCGGCGCCGCGTGGTCCAGCATGATGACGACCTTCGACGCGTCCCAGACCTTTTCGCGGCCGTATTCCCGGAAGGCCGTGATCGCGATCGGACCGGTGGTGTCGTGCGTCATCGCGAGGTCGACGTCCGCGACGACGAAATCCCCCGCCTTCGCGTCATGCCCCGCGTGCGCCGATATGATCTTCTCGACCGCCGTCTTTCCCATGCGCGTCCTACGCCCGCGTCGAGAGGAGGTCCGCCAGCTCGTTGAAGCTGTCGAGCCGTTCGAGGTTGAGAACGGCGTCGATGATCTTCCCGACTTTTTCGCCGTCCGGGATCGCCCGTTCGGAGAGCGTCCGGAACTTCCAGAGCAGCTCCTCGTGCGTGAACGGGTTCTTCGGGTGCCCCTTGGGGTACGTCTCGCCGATGTTGTAGACCGTCCCGTCCTTCAGGACGAGGTCGACCTTGACCGTGTAGCGCAGGTGGCGCGGCAGCTTCTCGATCTCCTCGTCGTGGATGACCTCGACCTTTTGGGCGTATTCGAGGATCCTCGGGTCGCGGATCTTCTCCTCGGTGAACTGGTGGATGAACGCGTTGCCCTCCAGCAGCGTGACGGCGCAGACGTACGGGTGGCTGAGCTGCGCGGCCACGACGCTCGTGATGGCGTCCGATCCCACGGAGTACTTGTGCGTGATCGATGTCGTGTGGACGATGATCTTCTCGATGTCGTCCGCCTTGACGTCCGGATGTTCCTTCTGGAACGTGCGCAGCGCGCCGATCGTCGTGTGCTTGCTCCGGCACGTCGAGTAGAATTTCAGTCCGATGCCCATGAGTTCCCAGCGCGAGCCCAGGTCGCCGCTCGTCCGCTCGACGTCGTAGACGTCGTCGGTGAAGCAGTTGTAGAAGCCGCCGAACTTGTTCTCGAAGACATCCTCGATCCCGGTGAAGCCCTGTTTCGCGAGCAGCGCGCCGATGATCGCGCCTTCGGAGGACTTCGACGGGACGATGCGCTTGGCCATCGACGCGAACTGGACGGCCTGGAGCCCTCCGGCCCAGTTGCCGGCGATGCCCATCGCGTGGCCCATCTGTTCCGGCGTGAGGCCGAGCATGTGCCCGACGCCCGCCGTGGAGCCGAACGGACAGCACGTTCCGGTGTTGTTCCAGCCCTGGTGCGCGATCTCCATGCCGACGGGCGCGGCGACGCGGCAGGAGATTTCGTAGGCGAGCGCGGCGGCCGTCAGGAAGTCCTTGCCGCTCATGGTCCCCTGCATCTCCGCGAACGCCGTGATGCAGCCGAGAACGCCCGTCGAGACGTGGATGATCCCGTCCGTGTGCGTGTCGTCCAGCTCGAAGGAGTTGATGGCCGAGCCGTTGAGCATCATCGCGTTGACGACGGAGGTCTTCCGGTCGGTCCCCCAGATGCTCGCTTCCTTCCGGTCTGTCATGCCCTCGAGCGTGTCGCGATAGATCTTCATCCACGGCGTCGTGGAGCCGAACAGCCCGCAGCCGTAGCAGTCGAGCAGCACGCGCTTGAGGTGGTCGAGAACCTCCTGGGGGATGTCCTCATAGCGCAGTTCCGAGGAAAATTTCGACAGCCTTTCGTTGATCACATCGAACATGGCGATCTCTCCTTATGTCTTCAGAATTGAAGCAGGGAAGCGAAGGACGATATGTCCGCGCACTCCCGGATGGACATTGCGCTTGTCACGATCGCGTCCGCGCGCGCCTCGTCGATGACGCCCGCCGTGACGTCGCGGAATTTCGCACGCAGTTCGTCGTCGGTCATCGGGTTCTCCGGGTCGCCCTTCGCGTGGTCGATCCGCGACGAGACGCCGGCGCCCGAGCGGTCCCGGATCTCGACGATCATCGACCGAGGGTTCGGGTAGAGCTTCTGGATCTCCTCGTCGACTTCGATCCGGACGAGGTCGGACACGCGCCGGACCTCGGGGTCCGCGATCGCGTCGTCTTCGTACTCTTTGAGCCCGGCGCGGCCGCGGACGATGATCGACGCGATTCCGTACTGGATGCTGAGTCGCGCGTGCAGCGGCGAGCGGTAGTCGGGGATGTCCGACCCCTGCTTGGCGTTCCGGTGCGTGCGGACGACGATCGATCCGATGTCGTCCGCACGGAATGGATGTTGCTCCAGATCCTTCTGCGTCGCTTCGATGGCGTAGTGGACGTACCGGCAGGAGCACCACGGCTTGAAGTAGATCCGCAGGAAATTCCAGTCCTGCCCGAGTCCGTCCGTCACGACCGCCGGGACGGCCCCGTCGGGCGCGAAGCAGTGGAAGAAACCGAGGCGCCCTTCGAGGATTTCTTCGGGGCCGGTCATTCCTTCTTTTGCGAGCATCGCCGCGAGGATGCCGTTCCGGGCGGCGTTTCCGGGGTGCAGGTGCTTGGAGATCGAGCCGTCAATTTCGTACTGGTTGATTCCGGAGGCGAGGCTTCCGGCGAGGCCGAATGCGTTGGCGGTCGTTGCGGCGTCCAGCCCGAGGATCTTCGCGGCCGCGGCCGTCGTTCCGAACGTCGCGATCGTCCCTGTCGGGTGGAAGCCACGGAGGTAATGCCCGGGGTTGATCGCCGTTCCGATGCGTAGCGAGACCTCATACCCCGCGACGACGGCTTCGACGAGTTCCCGGCCCGATATGCGCTTCGCCTGTCCGAGCGCGAGCGCCGCCGGGACGATCGAGGCCCCGGGGTGATAGGTGGCGTGTTTGGAGCCGTCGTCGAGTTCGAGCGCGTGCGAGGCCATCCCGTTGACGAGCGCCGCCGTCATCGGCGACCGGGAGATCGTGCTTCCGGCCACGGCCGCGTCGCCTCGCTCGTCGAGTCCGGCGGCCAATCGCCCGCCCGCCTGTCCGGCCTGCGAGAGACGGCTTCCGGCGATCATCGCGCCCGTCGTGTCGAGCAGACAGCGATACGCCTGGTGCGCGACGGCCTCCGGGAGCGAGTCGAACGTCAGCGACGCGGAGAATCGTGCGAGCCGTTCAGTGAGCGACAGCGGCGCGGATGCGGCGTGCGTCTCCATTCGCGGCCCTCTCCGCTAGTCGTCCCAAGGGACTTCGAGCGCGAAGAGCGGTGCGTACTGCTGGCAGCCGTACACGTCCGTCTCGCCGGGGCCGCCGCTCGGAATCCGCCGCCTGATATTGGCCTTGATCCCCATGCCCGGATCGAAGAACATGAAGTCCTCGATGCGTTCCGCCGGCAGTCCGTATGCGTCGGCGACCGCCTGTTGCGTGACGGCGCCCGATTTCTTGACCTTTTCGTAGACGCCGCGGTCCGCGAAGATGATTTCGAGCGTGATCATGAAGCTCCCCGCGTTCTTGCTGCGGATGGTCCGCGCAAGGTCGCAGATGTTTTTCGTCTTCATCGTGTGCAGAACCCCCCTTTGGCCGCGTGGGCCGCAAAACAGCCGAGAATGTCCCCGTATGTTGCGGAGTCTATATCCGACTCCACGCAGATGTTCCACAGATCGTTCACGAACGCCTCCGGCGCGTAGGGCGCGAGCATGAGCGAGAGCTTTTCGAGAAGGTCGCCGTCGCTCACGGGGTTCTCCGGTTCGCCCTTCGCGACCGGAATGCCGCGCTCGAAGGTCCGCCCGTCGCGCAGCGTCACGCGCATCCACGCGCCGCGCTCTTCGGGGTAGATCGCGTCCATGCGTTCGTCCGCCTCGATCGTGACGGATCGCGCGAGCCGGCGCAGTCCGTCGTCGCGCAGCAGTTCGGGCGTGTAGTCCTGAAGCGTGACGTTGCCTTTCCGGAGCGCCACGGCGAGCGAGAAGGGCATGCTGAACATCGCCTCCTCGAACGTCTCCGGCGTGAAAACCTGCCCCACCTCGACGATCCCGAGCGTGTAGGTCCGCACGAGGATCGATCCGACGTCCGCGTCCGTGCAGCCGAGGACCGAGCGCGCCTCGCGGACGAGGTCGATCGCGGCGTGGCAGTGGCGGCAGGTCGGGTAGAGCTTCGTGTAGGTCAGCAGGATCTCCCACCGTTCCCCGAGGTCGCCCGTGAGCGCGTCTTCCGAGTATTCCCCCGCGCACATGGCCTTGAGCCAGCCGTGCTGCCCCTCGAAGAGCGTCCGGGGCGCCTTCGCCCCCGCGCGCGCGAGGTCGGCCGCGAGGACGCCCGCCATCGCGGCCTTGCCCGGCTGGAGCGTCTTGATGCCTGGGTTGTCGTGAAGCATTTCCTGGAGCCCCGCGCTCTGGAGCCCGCCCATCGACATCGCGTAGGCGAAGGGTTCGGGGTCGAGCCCCAGGAGGCTCGCGCACCCGGCCGCCGCGCCGATCGAGCCGCAGGTTCCGGTCGAGTGGAAGCCCCGCTTGAGGTGCGACGGGTTGATGGCCCGTGCCGCGCGAAGCATCGCGTCGTATCCGACCGCGACGGCCTTCAGGATCGAGCGGAACGAAGAGCCCTCGCGCTCGCCGACCGCGAGGACGGCCGGGATGACCGCTACCGCCGGGTGGGACGTTCCCCATCGGTGGCCGTCGTCGAGTTCGATGGAGTGCGCCATGATCCCCGTCGCCATCGCGGCGCTCATCGCCGGGACCTTCGTCCCGTCGCAGAGGATCGTCGCCTCGGGCTTTCCGCCCAGGTTCCGCGCGTATTCGTTCCAGATCGCCGCGACGTCCCCCTCGCAGTATCCGGCCACCGTCTCGCAGAGGAAGTCCGCGAGCGTCCGGCGGGCCTTCGCGAGAACCTGCTCCGGAACGCCGGCGGGCCCGAGCCGCGCGTAGAAGTTCGCGAGTGTGCAGAGCGGCGTGTTGGTGATGTCCGTCGCCATCGTCCTATTTCCCGGACACCGTCTCGAACGTGTAGCGGAAGATCTCCGGGTCGAGCGGGTCGGAAAGCGTGAGCAGATGGTCGACGGTCCAGCGGTAGGCCTTGTTCTTCGGGAAGAGGGGTTCGTCGGTGAGCAGCGCGACCGAGCCGCCCGAGGAGTTCATCTGCCCGGGGTAGCTCATGTAGAAGAAGCGGAACTTCGCGCACTTCGCGACCGACGTCGCGAGTTCGATATCCTTCGAGATGACCTCGATGACGACGGCGACCTCGTGGGAGAGAGTCTGTTTGACGGGCTCGATCTCCTGCATGACGGCGTTCGCGCCGTAGACGTGGAAGAGCAGCTCGTACAGGCCGTCGCGGTGCGCCCCGATGATCTGCGAGACCTTTGTGCGCGTGTCGGCCAGGATCTGGTCCATGTGCGCGATCGCACGCGTGTCGCGGATTCCGACGAGGTGGTAGACGCGATGCCCCGCCTCGCCCGCGCCTTCGAGCTTGACCTTGTAGCTGCCGTCCGGGGACGGGACGAAGCGGCTTCCCGTGACGCGGCAGATCCGATCGGTCTGCGCCTCGTAGACGCTCTCGTGCATGTCGAGGATGCCGCCCGGGAGCGCCTGGACGAACGGGTTCGTGCGCTCGTACATCGAGTGCGCCGCGACGCTGTGCGGCGTCGCCTGCTGGTCCGGGTGCATCGGCTCGATCGTGAAGCAGTCGTCGTACACGGTCCCGATGATCGACTCCTTGACCTTCTGCGGCCAGCACACGAGCGACGCGCATTCGGCCGCCTTGCCCATGTGGAGGCTGACGCCCCGGTCGAACCCCCTGAAGACGGGGTACGCGGCGAGAAGCGTGTCGTCGCAGGAGCGCCCCGCGATGATGACGTCCGCGCCCTTCTCGAGCGCGTGGACGATCTGCTCGATGCCCATGCTCGCGGTCACGTTCGTCGTGTTGTCGAGCACTTCGTCCGTGAGCGGGAACGCCGCGCCGAGAACCTCCGTAGCGCCCTTCCGAACTCGCGCCCGGAGCGTGTCCATCGGGATCTGCGAATAGATCAGCGCCATCGTGAACGGCTCCATCTTCCGTTCCTTCGCGACGGTCCGGATGATGTCCGCGTAGAGGTTCACGCCCCGGTCCGTACCGGTCGTGCTGCACGAACCCACGATCATCGGGACCTTTTTCTTCCGCGATTCGACGAGCATGATTTCGAGATCGTGCCGCTCCCATTCGTACGGGTTGTGCGGCATGTCCGCGCCCAAAAACGTCGGTCCGGCGTCGGCCGTCCCGGCGTCGGCTCCGAAGAAGTCGATATCCCGTTTGACGCCCTCGTAGAAGGAGCCTTCCTCGATGATGTTGTCGCCCAAATTCCCCGTAGAGACCAGTAAGGAAACTTTCCGCACGGATACATCTCCTCCTCTGATGGTCTGTGATATGCCGAAATTGTAGATAAAACGGAAGCGCATTGCCGAACTTGCGTCAAGAATAATCGAGCTAATTTTGCTTGTCAAGGGGAATTTGAATTCTTTAGACAGAATGACCGCAACGATTGCGTTTTTTCAGGCGCCCGGGTATGATGTTCGGCGCGGTGCGAGGGTCGCTTGCCGATTTCGTGCCCGTGCTGGAAGGGCGCGATTTTCCGCGCGGACGCCTCGGATCGCTCCCAAGGCGGAAGTTTTCGATGGTGTGCTTCCGATTTTTCGGATATTCGCCTCCGGGATCGCCGTGCGGGAAGAAAAGGCAATTTTGTTCGGAACATAAAACGGTAGTGCATTGCCGAAAAAAATCGGACGGAGAGTGCGGCGTGCTATTCGCCCGAGGGAGGGGAGCCCCTATGTTCGAAATCGAAACATATCCGGACACGATCGTCGAAATTCTTCGAAACCTCTACTTTTCGGGCGGCATCCAGGCGTCGGGGGATCTGCAGAACGCACTCGGGAAGAGAGGCGTCGACCTGGAACTCCGGACGATCCGGTACCATCTCGCGAATCTGGAGAAGGACGGCATCGTGCGGCGCTTCGGGAACAAGGGCGTCGTCCTGACGGAGCGGGGCGTCGAGGAGGCCCGGATGCTGCTGGTCTTCGACCGGATCGGCGTGTCCTCCGCGGAGATCGAGCGGATCGCCGCGGACAGCGATTACGACCCCGCCGCCGATGCGGGGAAGGTGCTGGTGAATACGCTGTTGATCGGAGAAGACCGCGTGGACGACATCCTCGACGTTCTGGCCGCGACGTCGGCCAGTCCGGTCATCATTTCGTCCCGCGTGGGGCTCGTCCGAGCGGGCGAGCGGCTCTGGAACTTCGTCGTTCCGCAGGGGCATGTCGCGCTGCTCGGAATCACCGCGCGGAATTACGACGTCTTCCTCCAGAAGCGGCGGATCCCCACCGAAACGATCGCGACCGTGCTGCTGCGGATCGAGGGCAACGAGCCGAAAGGCATCGCCGACATTCTCTTTCATTCGGGAACCACGCTGAGCCCCGGTGAGCTGCTGATCCGCGGGAGATACACGTCCGTCTCGGACGTCGTCCGGACGGGAAACGGCCTCGCGACCGCCTCGATAAAGACCTTCCCGCCGCAGTTCTTCGACGAGGTCGCCGAAATGTTGCATTCGCTCGACCGGACAGCTTTTTCCGGGCTGGTCGAGATGAAGGGGCAGCTTCCTCCCGCGTATCGCATGAGCTACAGGGACCGGGAGAAGGGGTACATGCTCGTCTACGGCGGCGCGAACTTCTTCGCGCCCCTCGTCGAGCAGCATCTTGCGGAAAACCTGCGCATCAGCCACGCGCTCTACGATATTTCGCGGATGCGCCCCGTCGCGGAGCTTCTGCGACCGCGCGCGTGACGCCGGAGGGCCGTAACGGGAACGCCGGATGAAGGATGTGCTTGGCGCCTGCGCAGCGTCCGTCGGGATAGCTGTCCTTTTTCCCGACTGTCATGGAAGTTCTGATGGACGGCCCGATAGAGATCGTTTTGTCGGATGTTTTCTTTCCCGTCTCCGAGGAACGACCGTCCCCCTTCTGCGGACTGCTTTCGCCGGCGCTTCCAGCAAACCTTGGTTGCGATCGCAGGCATGTTTTCGAGTATACATAAACCCTCCTGGATCTATGCTAGAATTGCTCCCAT
>CAYVKE010000058.1:0-18387 GCA_964451935.1 uncultured Synergistaceae bacterium
GCCCGCCGGGGAAGCTTCGACACCGAGTCCTCGAGACATCCGAAGAGCGCGTCCAGAACGCCGTGGTCCGCGTAATGGTCCATCCTTCCGGCGTCCGCGAGCGCCGTGAGCGACGGCTCTACCGGCAGCGTCGTCCACAGCGGAACGCCCCAGGTGCTTTCGAGCCGTCCCGTGTGGCTCCCCCCGAACAGGTCGATCCGCTTCCCGCAGTCGGGGCACTTCAGCCACGCCATGTTCTCAACGACGCCGATCAGCGGAACGTCGAGCATCTTCGTCATCGCCGCCGCCTTTTCCACCACGAGGACCGACAGCTCCTGCGGCGACGTCACCAGCACGAAGCCGTCCACCGGGATCGACTGCATCACCGACAGCGGCGCGTCCGACGTTCCGGGCGGAAGGTCGATGAACAGGTAGTCGAGCTTCCCCCAGTCGAGGTCCGTGTAGAACTGCGTAATGACGCTCCCCACCATCGGGCCGCGCCAAACGACGGGCTTGGCGGGGTCGTCGAGGATCAGGTTGATGGACATGACCCGGATTCCGGCCGTCGACACCGCGGGTTCGAGCTTCTCCCCCGAGGGCTGGGGAAGATTTTCCAGCCCGAAGAGCTTCGGGATCGACGGGCCCGTGATGTCCGCGTCCAGGATTCCCGCCTTCAGTCCCTGCCTGACGGCCGCAAGCGCCAGCATGGACGTTATCGTGCTCTTGCCCACGCCCCCCTTGCCGCTGCCCACCGCGACGATGCGTCCGATATGTTCGTTCACCATGCGATATTGCCTCCCGGTCAGAACCTCCGCTCTCCCTTCGGGGAAGCGGGATAGCATGTCCATCATAACACGAACCCCCGCAGGCGGTTCGCGGGGGTTCGCAGCATCTTCGGCATGCTCCGTTACAGCGAGAAACTACTTGAACGATGCGGTTCCTTCCCCGGTCTTCTTGTTGTACTTCAGCGTGATCTCGCTGATTTTCTTCAATGGGATGTCGGTCCATTCGATGGAATTCCCGTCATGGTCCTCGATGCGAAGGTCCCACATGGAGGCGTTCTCGCCGCGATCGAACGTGATCTTGACGGATTCCCCATCGTCAAGCGTGTCTTCGCCCAGGATGTCCTCTTCCCAGTCGTTGCTCTTGGACGGGCTGACGTACACGGCGTTGATCTCGACGCCCGTCTTGTTGACGAGGACGAAATCCTGCTTTCCCGCGAATGCGGCGGCGGATGACAGGAGCACGAAGACCATCGACAGCAGAAGCAGCGTTTTTCTCATTATTGTTTCCCCCTTTGGAATCGTTCCGCTTTGGCGGCGCGCCCGGAAGCGACGCCGACGTTTCGGTATTGTACTCTCGAGTCCGCCCGCAAATCCATCGGAACGGCGGGCGTTTTCGGACAAAAGCCCGCGCGATCTCACGGTTTTTCCCTGTGTTTCTCTCTCTTTCACCGCGCGACGTCCCGCCCCTTCAGCGCGAACCAGACCGTCCCCGCGAGGCCGAAGAGCGACGCGGTCCAGAAGTTCACGGCGGGCGAGATCATCCAGAGCAACGCGCCGCCGAAGGCGGCGACGGAGACGACGACGTCGCGCATGAGGTAGTACAGGCCGAACATCGCGGCCTGCCGGTCCTCGGGCGACAGGTCGAGGATCAGCGACTTTCGCGTCGGCTCGCCGAACTCCTTGAGCCCGCGGACGACGAACGCGGCAACGAGGGGCCAGAAGGAACGCGAATAGTAGAGGACGACCGGGAAGGCCGTGAAGAAGCAGAACGTCATGAGGACGAAGATCTTCTTGCCGCCGCGGTCGGCGAGGTACGCGACGGGGATGTAGACGAGGACTGCCGTGACCATCTCGATGGCCGTCAGGACGCCGAACCGCCACGCGGACACGGGCTCCGGGATGACCTTCATCGCCCACACGACCGCGAACGCGTACGGGATCTGCTCGCAGAATCGGATCAGGATGTCCGACACGAGGAGGTTCTTGAGATCGGGGCTCATGAGGCGGAAGATCACGAACGGATTCTTCTCGGCGCGCTCGATGACCGCGTCGTCCGGGTCGATCAGGACCTGTTGCGCGACGAGCGCGACGAATGCAAGGAGAAATGCGCCGCCGAACGCGACGCGGACGCCCCAGACCTCGCCGAACAGCCCGATCATGGCCCCGCCGAAGAGCGGACCGAGCGCCATCGGGATCCGGCGGACGAGCGAATGGACCGACACGCCCATCGTTCGCTTGTTCTTCGGCAGCGCGCGGGCGATGAGCTTCATCGTCGCGGGCAGCGAGATCGCGGTCCACGACAGGAAGAGGAACGACGCGCCGATGACGGCCTGCCACTTCGGCACGACGATGATGACGAGGAATCCGGCCATCGCCAGGAGGTTGAACACGAGGAGCGCTCGCTTGGTCCCGAGCCGGTCTGCGAGGTACCCGCCCGGGAACGAGTAGAGCGCCGAAAGCAGGTTGTCGAGCCCGTTGAGGACGCCGACCGAAAGGGCGCCGCCGCCGAGCGCGAGAAGGTAAATCGGCAGGAACCGCTCCGCCATGCGCTCTCCCATGCCGACGAGGACGACCATGACGAGAAGTCCCGCGATGCTCCGCCTGATTCCGAAAAAGTCCAGAAAACGCTCCTTCCACGACATGCAGCCGGCCTCCTTATGGACTCCCGATCGCCGCTACTTCCCGAGGGCCGACGTCCGGACGAGGACGACCACGTTGCCGTCGACGCGCGCGAGCGGCGCGAGGCGTTCGACGGCCGCGGCCTCCCTGTCGCCGACGAGAATCGTTCCGTCGCCGTATAGTCCCGAGGCGCGGATCAGCAGGTACGGTCCCTCATGCTCGGCCGCCTCGGCCGTTCCGGCCAACCGCGGAATCACGGCCAGGCGGCGGGTGTTTTTCGGAATGTCATCGTCGAAGCGGCACATGCCCCGCTCGATAAACGACGTCCGATCCACGAACTCCGGACCGTACACGGCCTTGCCGCTCGCGCTCCGGATGCGCAGGACGACCGACGGCGTCACATCCAGCTTCCGGGCGTCGACGACGAGCCCCCGGTACGCCCCGTCCGGAACGTCGGGACGCGGCCAGGCCTGCAGCGTCGGAACGGCCGGAAGCAGCGCGCGGCGAAGCTCCTTCATCGCGACGCGCCCTTCGAGCGTGTAGACCCTGCCGTCGTAGGCCCCATCCGTGACTTCGACCTCGGCGATGACCCCTTCGATCGAAACGCGCATCGCGCCGCCTTTCATGAGGTCTCCGACGTTCGTCCGGGATTCGACGCGCAGCTCCGAGACGTGCTCCAGAAGATCGCGCCGAAGATCCACCATCGCCGCGCGTTTGGCCATCAGCTTGCCCTGCGGGGTTCCCACCGAACGGGTCGGAGGCGTTCCCTGCCCCCGCCCGGAGATGTATCCGTCGTCCGTATCCGTCGGAGCCGCGGACGCGACCCCGAGACAGAAGATCGCTCCCAAAAGCGCCGCCACCAGTCGTCGCACAGCGGACTCCTCCTCTTTCTTCTACGAGCCCTCCTTGCGGAGGGCGTTTCCGAACATGTCCCCGAGCGTGACGCCCGTGGGACGCTCCCTGTCCTGTATCGTCCGCATCGCCGCGGACAGCGTCTCGCGGATCTGGTCCGGCGTGTACGACGAGGGGAAGTAGAGCGCCGCGGAATCGTCGTGCCCGCCGCCGCGGACCTTCCGGCCGTCCTTGAGGAGCGCGACCACCTTTCCCGCCGTTTCCGACCGGCTCCGGAGCGATACGGCCCATTCGCCGCCCACGCGCTTCGCGGCGACCGCCACGAGGAAGGGGGGCTTTTCCATGCGGTCGAGGATCAGGCCGCCGAAGTCCGACACGTCGCCGAACTCGAGGATTCCAGGCTCGACGAAGGCCAGTTCCCGGTTCGAGCGGTTCACCCGTTCGAGCGCCCGCTGGAACCTCGCCTCCTGCCGCACGACGAAATCCTCGGCCGCGGCGCGCTCGCTCTCTCGGAAGACGGGCTCGCCGGAAACGACGCGCGTAAAGACGCTCCACGGGCCGCAGAGCGTGATGAGCGCCTGCCAGAGCCGGCCCTCGGGGCGCTCGTTGATCCACAGATCCCGGTCGTTCGCGATATCCACGAAGTCCGCAAGGCCCCTGATGCGATCGGTCTGCTCGCGCGTTCCGTGCTCCGTGAGCCACCGGTGGAAGACCTTCGCTCCGCAGACGGACGAGTCGAAGACGATCCACGGACGTCCGCCGTAGCGCGATCCGGTCGTCTCGTGATGGTCGAACGCCGCGGGCGCCTCTCCGTCCTTCCACGCCCGGTCCACAGCGTCCACCGTCCGGGCGTCCTGGCAGAACAGGTCCAGCACCACGAACGGGATGGACGATTCGAGGCTTTCGAGGATCAGCGCGTCGACGCTGCCGTATCCCGCGAGCGAGAGGCGGACGGGACGTTCCGGCGAATAGGCCAGCCACGCCGTCGCGGCGGCGGCCACGCCGTCGAGGTCCGTATGGCTGATTACATGGAGCACCCTCGTCATATTGGCGTCGCTCCCTTTCGGTCATAAAGATAAATACCAGTTTCCCGCAAAGCGGAGGGGCTGTCAATTCGCATTCGCCCCGGCGGCCCCGGAGGGGCAAGATATCCACAGAATTGGCGAATTTTTATGCAAATACGTCCCGGCGAGCGGAATTCCTATCCACATACGTGGACACTTTGTGGATAAGTCCCAAATGCCGCTATTCGCCGCTTGGTAAGGGAAGGTCATAACGATCGTGGATTTAATATTCCGGGCGGAAGCGTTCCCCTGCGGTTTTGCGACTATCCACAGTTTTGTCCGAAACGGATGTGGATATGTGGACAACTATTGTGGATAGCCTGTGTGCTATCATGATATGATTCGTTCGCTGGGGGGACCATGGTGGAGAAAAACATCGAACAGATCTGGCAGGACCTGCTTTCCGAAGCATCGACGAGATTGCCGCAGGGCGCGGCGGATCTCTGGCTCAAGACGTGCATTCCCGTGGAAATACTCGGGGATTCGCTTGTACTGGACGTACCCAACGTCTTCGTCAAGGAACAGATATCGTCCCGTTTTCTGAAGGACCTCACAGTGCTCGTGAAGGAACGCGGCGTCGCCGGCGCCGTCGAATTCCGCGTCGGTTCGGAAACCAGGAAAGACGAACAGGTCCGCGCCGAGCGGGCCGCCCAGGGAACCCAGCAGCAGCCGAATTCGCGGAGCGGACTGAATCCGAGCTATGTTTTCAGCACGTTCGTCGTCGGCAAATCGAACCGGCTTTCCAACGCGGCGAGTCTCGCCGTCGCCGAAACACCGGGCGAAGCCTACAACCCACTCTTCATCTGGGGCGGCGTCGGTCTCGGCAAGACGCACCTGATGCACGCGATCGGGCACTATGCGCTCGACCGCAATCCGAACGCGAAGGTCGCCTATATCAGCTCCGAGAAGTTCATCAACGAATTCATCCAGTCCATCCAGAAGAACCGGACGCAGGAATTCAAATCCAAGTATCGCAACATGGACATCCTCCTGATCGACGACATCCAGTTCCTCGGCAACAAGGAGAGCAGTCAGGAGGAGTTTTTCCACACCTTCAACAGCCTTCACACGACGAAAAAGCAGATCGTCATCTGCTCCGACCGGCCGCCGAAGGATATCCAGAACATCGAAGACCGGCTCGTGAGCCGATTCGAATGGGGGCTCGTGACGGACATCCAGTCCCCCGACCTCGAGACGCGAATCGCCATTCTCCAGAAGAAGGCGCAGCTCAAGAAGTATCAGATTCCCGAGGACGTCATCCTCTTCCTCGCGCAGAACATCCCGAGCAACATCCGGGAACTCGAGGGCGCGCTGAACCGCGTCGTGGCCTGCGCCGAACTCAACAGCGAGGCCATCACGCCGGACAACGCGGCCGACTGGCTCAAGGACGTCATTCGGAAGGACGTCCGCGGTCCGGTGGGCATCGAGGCGATCCAGCAGGCCGTCGCCGAATCCTTCGGAATGTCCATCGAGGATATGGTCAGCTCGCGGCGAACGTCCGAACTTGCCCTCGCCCGGCAGGTCGCCATGTTCCTGTGCCGGAAGAAAACCGAGGCCAGCCTGCAACAAATTGGCATCGCCTTCAAGAAGAAGGATCACACGACCGTTCTCCACGCGCAGCGGAAGATCGCACAGCTTGTGGAGGAACAGCCGCGCATGAAACAAATTGTGGATAACATAGAGCAAAAGCTGTGATTTTCCACTGAACGGGGCGTTGGATAACTCAAAAGGCCGGGTTCTTCACAAAAAAATTGTGGACAATGTGTATAACCTGATTTCCATCCACACAAGGCATGCACGTCGATTTTCACAGCCGGCCGCTGTCGTCCCGCCCTTTTCCACAGAATCCACAGTCCTTATTACTACTGTTACTGCCTTTTCTCTTGAAAGACAATAATAAAAGAAGAGGATGAAGGCCTGCGAGTTTTGTGGACTTCATCGGGGGAGGAGACCAGGGATGAAACTGGAGATCACGAAACAGGAGTTCATGAAGAGCTGGCAAATTGCGGAGCGGACGGTCAACCCCAGAAGCACGATCACCTCCCTGACGGGAATCCTGTGCCGTCCGGCGACGGTCGAAACGGCCGTCCTCCTGGAAGCCACGGACCTCAAGACCTCCGTAACCTGCGTCGTCGAAGGCGTCCGCGTCATCGAGGAGGGGGAGACGGTCTTTCCCGTCCGCATCGCCGGGGAACTCTTCAAGAAGGCCCCGACGGACGTCTTCACGGTGACGATCGGCGATGGAACCGGATATATCACGGCCGGCCGGAACCGGTATCGCTTCTCCACGTACGCGTCGAAGGATTTCCCGAAGCTTCCGAGGGCCGACGCGGCGGCGCCGTTCTGCGACATTCCGGCGCTCGACCTGTCGCGCGTCCTGACGGAGGGGAGCATCGCGGCGACCGTCACCGACGAATTCCCGAAGTACCTGAGCGCCTGCATGCTCAAGGTCAAGGAGGGGCGGCTTCTCGTCGTCTCGACGGACGGCAAGCGCCTGTCGCTCGCGAAGGCCGGAGTTCTCGCAAGCGGCGAGGAGGCGGACGTCCTGCTTCCGATGTCGGGCCTGAAGGAACTCATGCGGATCCTCGCGACGATCGATCCGGAATTCCCGGTCCGGATCCTTGTCGACGATTCGCTCGTCTTCTTCCAGATGGGGAGCCTGGAGTTCTCGGTCCGGCGCGTGGAGTCCTCCTTCCCGAACTACGAGAAGATCCTGAACCCCGACAGCACGACCACGATGGAGATCGACCGGACGGCGATCATCGCGGCGCTCGAGCGCATCGACGTCATGGTCCGGGAATACAACCGGATGGTGGTCTTCAAGATGGAGGCCAGCGGCGAGCTGCACATGTCCGGACGCGCGCCGGAGATCGGCGAGGCCCGGGAGGTCATGGAGGCCGGGATCACAGGCGAATACATCCGGATCGCGTTCAACGTCGGCTTCCTTCTGGACGGCCTGAAGGCGCTCCAGGGGGAGAAGGCCTACATGCGATTCAACGGTCCGCTCGGACAGGTCTGCCTCGTTCGGCAGGGGGAGGATTCCTTCCTCTACATGCTCATGCCGATCAAGCTGACCGATACGGACGTCGCGGAGATCGAGGAGTCCGACGGAGCCGCGACGCCCGGAGAAGACGACGGACGTGAAGAGGAGTCCCCGGAGGACGACGCGGAGTAACGTATGCGCTGTTCCGTCACGGTCACGCGGTTTTTCCGGAACCTTCAGCCCCGCCGGGTGGAATGGGAGGCGGGGCTGAACTGTCTCACCGGCCCCAACGGAGCCGGAAAGACGAATATCATCGAATGTTTGCACGCGCTCTCGGGCTGGGGATGCTTCAAGACCGGCGCGTCCCCCGTCGCGTGGGATTCCGGCGAACCCTCGGCGTACCTCTACGGGGAATTCGAGGGCGAAGAGTCCGTCACGGTCGGCGTCCGGGTCGGATCGCGGACGCTCGTTCAGTGCGGCGGACGGCGCGCGAGCTGGACGAACGTCCGCGAAAAGGTTCCGTCGCTCGCCTTCCTCGCGGGAGACCTGTCGCTCGTCGAGGGGACGCCCGGCGTCCGCCGCGCCTTTCTCGACAGGCTCTGCACGCTCCTCTTTCCCCCGTACGCATGGAAACTCTCGGAAATGCGCCGCGCGCTGCGGCACAGAGGAATACTGCTCAAGCAAGGACGGAACGCCTCGTTGACCGCGAAGGTCCTCGCGCCGCTCGTCTCGTGGATCTGGGGGAGCCGCCGCTCGTCCGTCGCGATGCTCGCCTCGGGGCTCGAACGCCTTTCGGATCTGCTCCCCGCGCCGCTCGAAATGCGCCACGCGCGCGGCGGCGGCGGCGGGGCGGACGATCCGCTCGAAGACTTCGCGCGCGGACTGGAACGCTACGGGCAGCGCGAACGGGAAGCGCGCATCCCGCTGGTCGGCCCGCATCGCGACGACATGATCCTGACGAATTCCGGCAGGCCCGTGCTCTCCCTGAGCCGCGGGCAGCGTCGCCGGACGGCCGTCGCGCTCATGATCGCAGCGGGGTTCGCGGTCGAGAAGACGGTCCGGCGGGCGCCGATGCTGCTTCTCGACGAAATCGCGGCCGAACTCGACGCGGACGGACATCGCCGCACCGTGGACGCGCTGCTTTCCTCCGGCTTCCAGGTCTTCGCGGCGACGGCCGAGCCCGTCGGGGACGACTGGCCGGGCGGCGTCTACATCGTCGAGGCGGGAAGCGTCCGCCGTGTCCGGTAGATTTTTGGAAAAAACGGCTCCTTCCGGGATAATGATATGGGGAACTATTCGGGAAGCGGGAAGGAAGAGGAAAAACGCATGGGAACGACGTATGACGTCATCGTGATCGGAGGGGGGCACTCCGGGTGCGAGGCCGCGCTGGCCGCCGCACGGATGGGAGTCCGGACCCTCATGCTGAACCTGTATCTGGACAATACGGCCCTGATGCCGTGCAACCCGTCGATCGGAGGGCCCGCGAAGGGGCACCTCGTCCGCGAGGGGAGCGCGCTCGGCGGCGAACAGGCGCGGGCCGCGGACGCGTCGACGATGCTGATCCGGTGGCTGAACACGTCGAAGGGGCCCGCCGTTCGGGCGCTGCGCGCACAGTGCGACCTCAACGACTACCGCGACCACTACGTGAGGGTGCTCGAAGCGGCGCCGAACCTCGACGTCCACCAGGACACCGTGACGGACCTCGTGATCGCGGACGGACGAATCCGGGGCGTTCGGACGCTCTACGGCCTCTCCTACGACGCGAAGGCCGTCGTCATCACGACTGGGACGTACCTCCGGAGCCTCGTCCACATCGGCTTCACGTCCTTTCCGTCGGGGCCGATGGGGCAGAACCGATCGACGGAACTCTCGAAATCGATGGAAGCGGCGGGAATCGTTCTGGAGCGCATCCGGACCGACACGACGCCGCGGCTTCACGCCGACACGATCGACTACGACTCCCTCGTCGAGCAGAAGAGCGATCCGGAGCCCCTGTGCTTCGACCTCTGGGGCGAGGGGCGCGTCTACGAGGGATACTCCTGCGCGCTGACGCGCAGCACGCCCGAGACGCACGCCGTCATCCGCGCGAACCTCGAACGCTCGCCGCTCTACAAGGGAAAGATGGAAGGCCTCGGGCCGCGGTATTGTCCGTCGATCGAGGACAAGGTCATCCGCTTTCCGCAAAAGGAGAGCCACCCGATCTTCCTCGAACCCGTCTCGCGGCGCAACAGGGAGGTCTACGTCCAGAACTTCTCGACGAGCCTCCCCTACGACGTCCAGGTCGAAATGGTGCACACGCTGCCCGGCTGCGGACATGCGCACCTCACGAGGGCCGGATATGCCATCGAATACGATTACGTGCCCCCCACGCAGCTCCTGCCCACCCTGGAGACGAAATCCGTGAAGGGGCTCTATTGCGCCGGACAGATCAACGGAACGTCCGGCTACGAGGAGGCCGGCGCGCAGGGGCTCATGGGCGGGATCAACGCCGCGCTCGCCGTCCGCGGCGAGGAGCCGCTCGTCCTGCGCCGCGACGAGGCGTACATCGGCGTCCTGATCGACGACCTCGTCACGAAGGGGACGAACGAACCCTACCGGATGCTCACGAGCCGCTGCGAACACCGCCTCCTGCTGCGCCACGACAACGCCGACCGGCGGCTTGCGCCCGTCGGACGCAGGCTCGGCCTGATCGACGACGACCGCTGGAACGCGCTCCTGAAGCGGTGGGACAGGCGCGACCGCGAGGCGGAGAGATTGCGGAGCGTGAAGCTGACGGCGTCGGACGCGCTCAACGACCGCCTTCGCGAGGCCGGAACCGCGCCGCTCACCGAGTCCGTCACGGCCGCCGAACTCCTGAAGCGCCCCGAGGTGACGTACGAACTCGTCGCGGCCTTCGTTCCGCCCGAGTCGCCGCTCGACGGCGAGGATGTCCGCTGCGTCGAGACGGAGATCAAGTACGCGGGCTACATCGGGCGACAGCAGCGCGCGGCCGCGCAGCTCTCGCGAATGGACTGCGCGAAGATCCCGGACGACTTCGACTACGCGTCCGTTCCGGGCCTTCTCGCCGAGAGCCGCCAGAAGCTCGAACGCGTGCGGCCGCTGACGCTCGGCCAGGCCGGAAGGATATCGGGCGTCACGCCCGCGGACATCCAGCTGCTGTCGATCGTCCTGGAGACGCGGCGACGGCGGGAAAGTCAAAAAGAAAAATAAAAGATGAAACGCAGACGATCTTTTCTTTGATTTCACTATAGAGTATATTTTAAATGGCTTCTGGGTGAGAAAGCGCCCCTGCTTTCGATCGTTTCGACATTTCCTGAACGCTTCCGGAAACCGGAGAAAGGATCACGGCGGACGACTATGAAAAAAGAAACCCCCGGAAGAGCGAAAAACAGCGCCTATAAAATGTCCTTTTCTACGGGCGGTTTGTTTCTCCATGAATCGGAGAGAGCGGCTGCGCTCTATCGCGACTTCGGCGATTGGACCACGGTGCGAGACAAAATTCTCGCGGAAAATCTCCTTCAGGCCAGAACGCTCAGTACGCTCAAACGCCTTTGCCGTGAGCTTGTCTCCCGGCTGAAGACGCTCAACGACCGTGAACTCGGATTCCTCATCGAATGCAGCCGCAGGGAAAGAGGCTATCTCCTCTGGATCGCCGCATGCCGCCAATACGCATTCGTTGCGGATTTCGCTCTCGAAATCCTTCGGGAGCGCTATATCACATTAAAAATAGATATAAGCAATGAGGAGTTTGATTCTTTCTTCATCCGAAAGTCAGAGTGGCGCCCGGAACTTGACGAGATCACACCTGCGACTCGAATCAGGTTGCGGCAGAATCTGTTCCAGATGCTTCGCGAGGCGGATTTGCTAACGGCGGACAATATGATCATCTCCGCGATGTTGAGCCCGGGGCTTTTGAACGCCATATCACCGGACAACATCCGGGATGTCTTCTATCTTCCGGTGTTCGAGTCCGACCTGAAGGGGGTGATGCAGTGACGACGGATTGCGCCCGAATGTCCATGCCGGAGAGGTTTGAGCACCTCTTCGCCGTGATTTCGAGTCGGCGTTTTCTCGACAAGCAAGGTCTCGGAAACGAGATGCCTTTTTTCATCTGTCCTTTCAGGCCGGAAGAGTCCGTGGAAATGAAGCGTCTTCAGCGTCAGCTCGTCTCCCGTCTCGGGAATGAAGGCATCCGCATCCTCGAGATCGATCTGTACGACCTTTCGATTGAAATACTCAAGGAGCGCAGCATCTGGGAAAAGATCCTGGAGATCGAAGAAACGGTTTCGAAAGAGGAACTCAAGGAATTGCTCCAGAGCGTTCTGGACCCTGAAACACATCTTGTCCCTGCAATCGCCGAAAAGATGGCGCGCGAGGCGTTCAGCGTTCTTTTTCTTTCCGGCGCCGGAGAAGTGTTTCCCTATATCCGTTCGCATAATGTCCTCAATAATTTGCAGAGCACGGCGAAAGAAAAGCCGACGGTCCTGTTCTTCCCGGGAGCCTATACGTGCACCCTGGAGTCGGGAGCGTCGCTCGAACTCTTTGGAAGGCTTCATGACGACAAATACTATCGGGCATTCAACATCTATCGCTGCGAAGCATAAGTGAGGTGCGCGTGATGGTTTTGAAAACCATTTTCAGCAAGCCGGTAGACAGACCGATCGAAGGCGTCATTAAAGCGGACGATGAGAGCAGCCTTCGTCTCGAAATAGAGGAATACGTTCTGACCAACGAGATCGAAAAGAGTTTCGAGACCTTTCTGGAAGCGTATAACAATTACGAAGGCGCCAATGGAGTCTGGGTTTCCGGTTTCTTCGGATCGGGAAAATCACATCTGTTGAAGATACTCGCTCTCTTGCTCGAAAACCGACGGGTGGACGGAACATCGGCTCTCGATCTGTTCCTGCCCAAGTGCGGCGACAACGAGATGCTCCGCGGCGATCTCAAGCGGGTCGTCGCCATTCCGTCGAAAAGCATTCTGTTCAACATCGATCAAAAAGCGGACGTTATCAGCAAGACCCAGAATGACGCGCTCCTCTCCGTCTTCGTCAAAGTCTTCGACGAGATGTGCGGCTATTACGGCAGGCAGGGGCACATCGCCCAGTTCGAGCGCGACCTCGATAGCCGCGGCCTCTACGAAAAATTCAAATCCGCCTACGAATCGACGGCGCGGAAAACATGGAGCGAAGGCCGGGAACAAGCCCTCCTTGAGGAGACGAACATTGCGGAAGCCTATTCCCTAACAACGGGATGCGACCGTGCGCAGGCGGTCGGGATACTGGGAAGGTATCGCAGCCAGCACCACGTCTCCATCGAAGACTTCGCCCGACAGGTTTCCGAATATATCGAGCGGCAATCTCCAGGCTTTCGTCTGAATTTCTTCGTCGATGAAGTGGGGCAGTATATCGCCGGAAACACCAGACTGATGACCAACCTTCAGACCATCGCCGAAAGCCTGGCGACCAAATGCGGCGGTCGCGCCTGGATTATCGTGACGGCCCAGGAAGAGATGGGAACGGTCATCGGCGAGATGAACAAACAGATCCGCAATGACTTCTCGAAGATTCAGGACCGGTTCTCCATCCGGATGCATTTGACGAGCGCCGACGTCGACGAAGTCATCAGGAAGCGCCTGCTGACGAAAACCGAAGAGGGCTTCCGTGTGCTCTCCGAACTCTACGCGGCCCAGTCCAACAACTTCGGGACGCTGTTCGACTTCACCGACGGCTCCCATGCCTACCGGAATTTTAGGGACCGGGATCACTTCATTGACAGTTACCCGTTCATTCCGTACCAGTTTGCGCTGTTCCAGTCGGCCATTCAGAACCTGTCGCTGCACGACGCCTTCGAAGGCAGACACAGCTCGGTCGGGGAGCGTTCCATGCTGAGCGTCTTTCAGCAGGTGGCGATTCGAATAGGCGATCATAAAACGGGCCAGCTGGCGACATTCGACCTGATGTTCGAAGGAATCCGGACGGTGCTCAAAGCCGGCATCCAAAAAGCCGTCATTCAGGCGGAAAACCATCTGAACGATCATTTCGCGATCCGGCTGCTCAAAACGCTCTTTCTCGTCAAATACGTCAGGGAATTCAAGTCGACTGTCAGGAATCTCCGCGTGTTGATGCTGGAAGACTTCGATCAGGATCTGTCCGCTTTGGGAAAACGCATCGAGGAAGCTCTCGGCCTTCTGGAACAGCAGACCTACGTCCAACGAAACGGTGAACTCTACGAGTACCTCACCGACGAAGAGAAAGACATCGAAAAGGAAATCAAGAACACCGAGGTCGCTCCGGCGGACATCGCCGACGAACTCGTGAAGATCGTTTTCGACCACGTTATCAGAGATCGGACTATCCGGTATGGTGAGAACAGGCAGGACTATCCGTTCTCCAGAAAACTCGACGACCGGTTGTTCGGACGGGAGTCCGAATTGGCCATCAATATCATCAGCCCGTTCCACGAAAACGCGCAAAATGAAGACGCGATACGCGTGGCCTCGGTGTACCGAATGGACGAGCTGTTCGTCCTCATGCCGGCCGATGAGCGCCTGATGCGCGACGTCACACTATACAAGCAGACCGACAAATACGTTCGTCAGAACTTCTCGACCTCGCAGCAGGATGCAGTCAAACGCATCCTGACGGACAAAAGCCTCCGGAACAGGGAACGATATGCCGATCTTCAGGAGCGCGTCGTCAACCTGATGGGCAGCGCCAGGCTGCTTGTGGCGGGATCCGAAATCGAGATTGCCTCCGGAGACCCGAAGGCCAGGGTGGATCGAGGGTTTCAGGAACTCGTCACACGCGCCTACCCGAACCTCAGAATGCTTCGCGGCGTACCCTATACGGAAAACGACATCGCAAAATGCCTCGAGCGTTCGGAGCGGGGGCTTTTCGGCGCAGAAGGCGACCCTTTGAGCGAGCCGGAACAGGAGCTGTTCGCGTTCATCCGGAGCAATCAGCAGGGCGGCGTGCGAACCACGCTGAAAAGCCTTCTTGAGAAATTCGAACGCGCGCCCTACGGATGGCAGTACGCCGCCGTTTTGTGCATTTTGGCCAAACTGTGCGCCCGAGGCAGGGTCGAGGTTCGCGCCGACGGCAACGTGCTTGAAGACAACGACCTGGAACGCGCGCTGCGAAACACCCGCGAGCACGGCAACATGGTGCTGGAGCCCCAGGTCGAATTCACCGCGTCGCAGATTCGCGCCCTCAGGAACGTCTTCGAGGACTTCTTCGACGCCCCGCCGCACGCCGGCGAAGCACGGGAACTTGGAAAGGAAACCTGCGGCGCGTTTCGGGATCTCATACAACAGCTCACTCCATTGGCGGCTTTGGGGGCGAACTATCCGTTCCTGAACGGCCTGACGCCGGTGATCGAAAAACTCACGGAGCTTGCAGCCAAATCCAACGACTGGCATCTGACGGAACTCGCCCGTCGGAAAGACGACCTCCTCGCCATGAAGGAAGGCGTTATCGACCCAATCCGAAGATTCATGAACGGCCCGCAGAAAAACATCTACGACAATGCGCAAACATTTGTCCTTTCCCAGGAGCCCAATTTCGCCTACATCGAAGGGGACGAAGCCGCTCAGGTGAATGCCGGTCTACGCGACCCCGATTGTTTCAAAGGCGACCGAATGCAGCAGATGAAAAAGCGCGTCGAAGCGCTGCAGGAGAAGATCGCCGCACGAATAAGCGCCGAGATTGCCGGCGCCCGCGGGACGGTCGCCGCGCTCAAAAACCGCCTTGAGGGAATGGCGGAGTTCGGCGCATTGAACGCCGGGCAGCGGGAACAGATCCTCCGCCCGTTCGACGAGTTCAGCGCATCCATCGGGAGCGGAAAACTGATCGCCGTCATCCGCGACTCGTTGCGCCGGTTTGAAGAAAGCGACTATCGTCGTCAACTCTCGCAGATGACGGCCTTGTCGCAACCGGCTCAGATCCCCGGACCTGGCGAAATCCCCGCTCCGACGCCCGCACCCGAACCGCGCATCGAGTATGTTCCAGGCCGTGCGGTCAAGGTCTCGTTCGGGAAAGCCTGGCTGGCCGACGAAACCGACGTGGATTGGTACCTCGAAGCCATGCGCGAGGCGCTTCTGGAGGAAATCCGCAAAGGCAAAAGGATTCAGGTGTAATATTGATAAAGAAATATGAAAAATAACCATTTTCCCGGAGCCGGGAAAATGGTCGAAGGAGCATGACATGGATAAAAACATGCTGCGTGAGCTGCACAACCAATTCGATGCTCTGAGCCATACCGTACCGGGAGAAAACGTGGAGTTCTGGTTTGCTCGAGAGCTACAGGAACCGCTTGGTTATGCCAAATGGGAACGTTTCAGAGATACGATCCGGCGAGCCGTTATTTCTTGCGAAACCATAGGGTACGATCCCGATAATCATTTTCGTGGCGTCACGAAAATGAGTAAACTGGGGAGCGGCGCAGAACGGACTATTGAAGATTTTATGCTTACCCGCTATGCCTGCTACCTGATCGCACAAAATGGAGATCCCCGTAAAGAGGCTATCGCCTTCGCACAGAGCTACTTCGCTATCCAGACACGCAAGCAGGAGCTTATTGAAGATCGAATGCTCCTCCAAGCTCGTCTGGACGCCAGAGAGCGGTTGCGGGAATCGGAAAAGACTCTTTCGCAGAACATCTATGAACGGGGTGTCGACGATGCCGGATTCGGCCGGATCCGTTCCAGCGGCGACGCGGCATTGTTTGGAGGTTACGCCACTCAGGCCTTGAAAGACAAGTACGGCATAACCAGGACACGTCCTTTAGCTGATTTTCTACCGACACTGACAATCGCGGCCAAGAATTTGGCGACGGAAATGACCAATCATAACGTGCAACAGGATGATCTGCAGGGAGAACATGCCATTACCCGTGAACATGTTCAAAACAACGAAAGTGTGCGTGACATGCTCGTCCAGCGTGGAATCAAACCTGAAAACCTCCCGCCTGAAGAAGATATACAAAAGCTGGAACGTCGGGTGAAATCAGAAGAGAAAAAGCTTGAAAAACAATCTGGAAGGCTTCCAGGGGATAAGGCTCTGTAATGGAGACGGCAAAACTCAAAAAGTTCGCCCAGTTCGCCCGGCGCGCCCTGATCGAACAGGTTTCCGCCAGGATGAAGTCCGTGCTGGCGGAGGGCAGCCTCGCCCGGCGCGAGAGCGCCGGGGCCGTCGCGGCGCTTGAAGAGGCCGTCGTCATCCGCGGCAGGGAACAGGTCGTCGAACGGGTGGCGTACATCTGGTTCAACCGCTTTTGCGCCCTGCGCTTCATGGACGTCAACCGCTACACCCGCATCGGCGTCGTGTCGCCCGCCGAAGGGCAGTCCCAGCCCGAGATTCTGGCCGAGGCCAAAATGGGCCACATCGACGAAGGGATGGCCCCGGAAAAGACGCGGCGGAAGATCCTCGACCTGCTCGCGGGACGCGCGCCAAGCCGCGACCCGCAGGGAGAAGCCTACCGTCTGCTACTGGTGGCCGCCTGCAATATGTGGCACGAAAAAATGCCGTACCTGTTTGAGCGCATCGACGACTACACCGAGCTGCTGATGCCCGACGACCTGCTCTCGGGCGCCTCGATCCCCGCCGCCGCCCGCGAGGCGATGACGCCGGAGGCGTGCGCGGACGTCGAGGTCATCGGCTGGCTCTACCAGTTCTACATCTCCGAAAAGAAGGACGAAGTGTTCGAGGGCCTGAAGAAGAAACAGAAAATCACGCCGGAGAATATTCCCGCCGCCACGCAGCTCTTCACCCCGCACTGGATCGTCCGCTATCTGGTGGAAAATTCCCTCGGCCGCCTGTGGATGCTCAACCGTCCCGGCTCGAAACTGGCCGACCGGATGGACTACTACATCAGGCCCGAACAGCCCGAGAAAGACTTTTTGCGCATCTCCGGGCCGGAGGAAATCCGGATCTGCGACCCTGCCTGCGGCTCCGGGCACATGCTCACTTACGCCTTCGACCTGCTCCGCGCCATCTACGAAGAGGAAGGGTACGATCCCGAAGAGATCCCGGAGAAGATCCTCGTCAACAACCTCTTTGGAATCGAGATCGACGAGCGCGCCGGCGAACTGGCCGCCTTCGCCCTGACGATGAAGGCCCGCGCCGGCCGGCGCCGGTTCTTCGACAAGGGCGTCACGCCGAACATCTGCGTTCTGGAGAACATCCGGTTCGACGAGGACGAGCTGGAGAACTACATGGACTTCGTCGGGCGTGACCTGTTCACCCTATCGCTGCTGACAACCCTGCGCCAGTTCGAGGAGGCCAAGAACTTCGGCTCCCTGATCCGCCCCGCCATAACGGACGCGGACGACATCCTCAGGATACTGACATCAAAGAACGCCTCCGGGGATCTCTATTTGAATCCGACCCACGAGAAGGCGCTGCGGGCGTTGCGGCAGGCCGACTACCTGAGCCCGAAATACCATGTCGTGATCGCTAACCCGCCGTATATGGGAAGCAATGGGATGAATCAGCGATTATCGGCGTGGACAAAGGAGAATTTTCCCGACAGCAAGTTCGATCTCTTTGCCATGTTCATCGAGCGAAACCTCGACCTTGCTCGGAATCATGGAGCGGTAGCGATGATAACGATGCAAAGCTGGATGTTCCTGTCTTCGTTTGAATCGCTGCGGGAGCGTCTTCTTGGACAGAACACACTCCTATCAATGGCTCACCTTGGTGCAAGGGCTTTCGACAGTATCGGCGGCGAAGTTGTTTCAACTACAGCCTTTGTTTTGGAAAACGCCTGCAAACCAAAGCACCAGGGCGGCTATATACGTTTGGTCGAAGGCAATTCCGAAAGCGAAAAAGAGAATGCTATTCGTGAGGCTGTCAAAAATCCCGATTGCGGTTGGTTTTATAGATCGGCT
>CAYVKE010000059.1:0-18315 GCA_964451935.1 uncultured Synergistaceae bacterium
GAAGACGAAGACCGTGAACTGCCCCGTGAAATCGACGACCCCGAGGCTGAGCGCGGATCCCGTGAGGCCGTACACGAGCCAGCTCATGGCGACCCGCTGGATCCAGAGCCCCGTGAGCGAGACGCATTCCCCCGAGAAAAACAGCCGGTAGTTCCTGTGCCGAAAGGCCCGCAGCGCGGGCGCGATTCCGAGAAGCAGCGTTCCTTCCCCCATTCGTCCGACCGGAGTCGTGCGGCGATTGTATCGTATCCGGCGCGAAGAGGGAATGGCGGGCGCGCGATGGGGATGCTTGACGAAGGAGGAGACGCCGCCTATAGTAAGTAATCAATTACTTACTATACGCGGAGGGGATTGCATGGAAATCGGGAAGAGACGATCTTCGGAGGAGCGGCGGGCGCTCACCGTCGATGCGGTGATCGAACTCGCCTCCGGGATGAACCCGGCGGACATCACGACGGCCGCAATATCGGACCGCATGGGGCTGACGCAGGGGGCGCTGTTCCGGCATTTCCCGAACAAGGACGCCGTGCTTCAGGCCGTGATGGAATCGGTTTCCGGACGGATCCTCTCCCTGATGGACGAAGCGGAGCGGGGCGCAACGTCGCCGATCGACGCCCTTCGGGCGATCTTCATGGCGCACGTCGGATTCATCGAATCGAACCCCGGAGTTCCGCGCCTGATGTTCGGCGAACTCCAGCGGACGGAAGAGACGGGCGCGAAGCGGGCGACGGCGGCGTTTCTCGAAACCTACGCGACGCGGATTCTCGAACGCCTCGACGAGGCGAAGAAACTCGGGCAGGTCTCTTCCGGCGTCTGCTCCCGTTTGGCGGCGATGGCTCTCATCGGGAGCATCCAGGGGCTCGTCATCCAGGCGACGCTCTCCGGACGCGTCGGAGACATCCGCGCGGGCGCGGACGCCGCTTTCGACATCTGGCGCAAAGGAGTGTCGGCGGCATGACGAAGCGCATTCGCGTCCGCGGACGGACGCTCGCTTTCTTCGCGATCCTTGCGGCGCTCGCAGGGCTCTTCCTGTTCGTCGCGGTGAAGACGGGACCGTTCGCGAAGATCCCGGTGACGGTTGCGACGGTCGCGGAGCGCAGCGTCTCCCCGTCGATCTTCGGGATCGGAACCGTCGAGGCGAGGCGTCGCTACTCGGTCGGACCCGTTGCGACGGGGCGTCTCCTGCGCCTTGACGTCGCCGTGGGGGACAGAGTCCGGGAGGGGCAGACGCTCGGCGAGATGGACCCCGTGGACCTCCCCGACAGGATCAGGGCCCAGGAGGCGGCCGCGGGGCGCGCCGAGGCGGCGGTTCGGGCGGCGTCCTCGCAGCTCGACGACGCCCGCGCGCGGCTCTCTTACGCCGACTCCCAGTCGCGACGGTTCGAGAAGCTCGTCGGCGCGAAGGCCGTCAGTCTCGAATCCGCCGAGTCGTGGCGCAAAGAGCGCGCCGTCGCGGGGGCGATCGCGTCTTCCGCCGGAGCCAATCTCGCCGCGGCGCGGCAGGAACTCGAGCGGACGCGGGCCGAACGGGAGGCGCTTCTCACCCTGCTGAAGAATCTCCGTCTCACGTCGCCGGTCAACGGGCTCGTCGTTTCGAGGGAGGGCGAGCCGGGGAGCACGATAGGCGCGGGGCAGACCGTCATCGGTCTCATCGATCCGGAGAGCGTCAGGATTCACGTCCGCATCGACCAGACGTACGCGTCCGGGCTGAAAGCGGGCCTTCCCGCGTCAATCGTCCTTCGTTCGGCCGGGAGGGAGGCTATTCCCGGCCGCGTCTTCAGGGTGGAGCCGCTGGCCGACGAGGTGACGGAGGAGATTCTCGCGAAGATTGTGTTCGACCGGATTCCCGATCCGCTTCCGCCGATCGGGGAGCTTGTCGAAGTGACGATCGCGCTGCCCCCCCTTCCTCCCTCGCCCGTGATCCCGGTCGCGGCCCTCGCGAGCGCGGGCGGGCGGACCGGCGTCTGGAGGAACGACGACGGGAAGGCCCGCTTCGTTCCGGTGACGCCGGGCGAGAGCGACCTCGGCGGAAACCTCCGGATTCTCTCGGGACTGCGGCCGGGGGAGCGCGTCATCGT
The DNA here is from genome assembly GCA_964451935.1 of uncultured Synergistaceae bacterium. Taxonomy (GTDB): domain Bacteria; phylum Synergistota; class Synergistia; order Synergistales; family Aminobacteriaceae; genus CALFXN01. The sequence continues at coordinate 2,079 of CAYVKE010000059.1, forward strand.
CTACAGCGCGGGACCGCTCGGCGAGGGGCGGAGGGTATCGGTCGTCGACCGCATTCCGGGGGCGGCGCAATGATCAACCTCGCAGGTAGGGACATCCTCCACTCGTGGGGCAGGTTCATCTTTACGGGAATGGGGCTCGGCCTCCTGATCGGGGTGACGCTCACGATGGCCGGCGTGTACCGGGGGATGGTCGACGACGCGAAGGTCCTTCTCGACACTGCCGGCGCGGACCTGTGGGTCGTCCAGAAGGACACGCTCGGTCCCTTCGCCGAACCGTCGGGCGTCCACGACGCGGCGTGGCGGAGCATCCGCGGCGTTCCCGGGGTCGCCCTCGCGGCGAACGTCGCCTATATGACGATGCAGATCGGGGCGCGGGGCAGGGACGTTCGCGCGATGGTCGTCGGCGTCGTTCCGGGAATCCAGCCCGAACCGGGGCAGCCGGGGAGACTCGTCGCGGGGCGCCGCTTCACCCGGGGCCATTACGAGGCGATCGCCGACGTCGCGACGGGGTTCCGGATCGGGGAGAACATCCGGATCCGCAAGAACGCCTATACCGTCGTCGGACTGACGAGCCGGATGGTGTCCTCGGGAGGAGATCCGATGGTGTTCATCCCGCTCAGGGACGCGCAGGAGGCCCAGTTCCTCAAGGACAGCGACGCGATTCTCCAGCAGCGGCGACGAGCGGCCGCGAATCCCGTCTTCAACCGGCCGGGCGCGCCGGGTGTCCTCGACGCGGTCAATGCCCTTCAGACATCGAGTTCGTCGGTCAACGCGATTCTCGTTCGCGTCGAGCCGGGGGCGTCCGCGGAAAGGGTTGCGGAGTCGATCCGGCGCTGGAAGCGGCTTCAGGTGTACACGTCGGCGCAGATGGAGGACATTCTCGTGGGGAAGCTCATCGCCACGTCGGCGCGGCAGATCGGGATGTTCCTCGTGATCCTCGCGATCGTCAGCGCCGCCATCGTCGCCTTCATCATCTACACGCTCACGCTCGGCAAGATCCGCGAGATCGCGGTCCTCAAGCTGATCGGAACGCGAAATCGGACGATCGCCGCGATGATCGTCCAGCAATCGCTGGGGCTCGGCGCGATCGGGTTCGTCGTAGGGAAGATCGCGTCGACCTTCTGGGCCCCGTTCTTTCCGAAACGCGTCCTTCTCGTCCCGCGGGATTCGCTGGCCGCTCTTGCGATCGTCCTCGCGATCTGCCTGCTGGCGAGCGGAATAGCGCTTCGGGCCGCGATCCGGGTGGACCCGGCGGAAGCCATCGGAGGCTGACATGGCCGGATCGGGAATCGTCGTCGAGGGCCTCAGGAAGCGATACGGGCATGGCGAGGCCGCGATCGAAGCGCTCAAGGGAGTCGACATGCAGGTCGGGGCGGGGGAGGTCGTCGGTCTGATCGGTCCGTCGGGATCGGGGAAGAGCACGCTTCTCAAGTGTCTCGGGGCCGTGATCGAACCGACGTCGGGGCGCATCCGTCTCGGCGACGAAACGATTTTCGACGACGGGTGGACGATCCGGGACCTCCGGGCGCTCCGCCGGGACAACATCGGATTCATCTTCCAGGCGCCGTATCTCATTCCGTTTCTCGATGTGACGGACAACGTGGCGCTTCTTCCGATGCTTGCGGGGCGGTCGAACGGGGAGGCGCGCAACCGGGCGCGGGAGCTTCTCGAGGCGCTCGGGTGCGCGCATCGGGCCTCGGCGATGCCGGCGACGCTCTCGGGGGGCGAACAGCAACGGGTCGCCATCGCACGCGCGCTCGCGAACCGGCCGCCGGTCATCCTCGCGGACGAACCGACCGCCCCGCTCGACAGCGAGCGGGCGCTCGCCGTCATCGGCATCCTGAACGCGATGGCCCGGCGGTTTGAGACGGCGATCGTCGTCGTGACGCACGACGAAAAGATCATCCCGACCTTCCGGAAGATCTACAGGATCCGGGACGGAAGAACCGTATTGGAAACGGGGGAGGGACGGGAAACGGCCGTCCCGGAACTCTGACCTCCCGTCTCGTTACGCCAGGATCGCCGAAGTCGGAAGATCCGCCGGATCCCGGTGCTGCAGGAATATGTCCGGGAAACGCTCCTCGACGATGCGGAACGCTTCGAGAAGCTCCGGGCTGAAGTGTTCCGGGCGGACGCGGCCGTCGCCTTTCGTGATGATTTCCACCACGCGTTCGTGCGTCAGGGGCGGCTTGTACGTCCGGTAGGACCGCAGCGCGTCGTAGATGTCCGCGAGCGCCGTGACTTGTCCTTCCCACGGGATCTCGTCGCCCTTCAGACCCAGCGGATAGCCGCTGCCGTCCCACTTTTCGTGGTGCGTCATGCAGATATTCCGGGCCATCGAGAGCCACGACGCGTCGCCGATGATTTCGGCCCCCCAGGACGGGTGGTTGACGATGACGTCGAACTCGTCGGCCGTGAGCGGCCCGGGCTTGGAGAGGATTTCGGTCGGCACCTTGAGCTTGCCGATGTCGTGGAGCCGCGCGAAGAGGGCGATGTCCTCCTGCTCCGTGACGTCCCGGCCGACGGCCCACGCCAGCAGACGGCAATACTCTCCGATCCGGGAAATATGGGCGGCCGTCTCGTCGTGATAGATGCTCGTGACGAACTGGAGCTTCTCGGCGAGGTAGCCGTACGATCCCTTGACCTCGCGGCGCATCTTCTCCCCGTGGATCAGACCGCCGAGATAGGCGGCCACGGGCGTCAGCGTTTCGATGAGGAACGGCTCCTCCGGCTTCACGGCGTCGAACGCGATCTCGAGGACGCCCTCCTCTTCGCCCGCCTGGAAGAGCGGGATCAGCAGCTCGCATTTCACCTTCGGATGCACGGGCCGGGCCGTCGGATTCTTCGAGACGTCCGGCACCCAGATCGGCCGGCGGAACTCGATGCTCTGCGAGGCGACGATGCCCTTGCTTTGGATGGAGAACTCCAGCGGTGAGTTGTCGTAACCGCTCGACGCCACGAGCCGGAAGATGTCCTTCTCGACGGACGATACGAGCACTCCGAAGGCTCCGATATCCTCGCGGATCGCCGACAGCGTCGATCGGATGCCGCTCAGGATGTCCTCATTTCCGGCGAAGATCCGGGAGATGTCCAGCGTTCGCTCCCATACGGACTGGCGCAGCAGAAGCTGGTTGTTCGCCTCCTCGAGTTCCTGGTTCATCGCTTCGGTCTCCTCGTTGAAGGCGGCGATTTCCTCCTGCTGGCGGGAGATGACGTGGAAGAGGCTGTACAGATCCTGCATGAAGACGTCGACTTCGCGGATGAAGGTCCGCTTCATGCCCGAGAAACGGGAGGCGAGCGTGGAGAGCGCTTCGCTTGCGGCCTGGACGTCCTTTCCGCCGAGTTCCGTGAGACGGGCGCGCATCTCGTCCGCGAGCGAGGCGATCGATGCGATGCTGGCGTAGATTCCGCGCCGCCAGAAGAACCAGAAGAGAACGAGGAACATGAGGCTCAGGAGGGCGATCGAGGACTGCCAGAGGGCGCCGATAAACGCAGGCATGAGAAGGTCCTTCAGGGGATAGACGGCGGTCAGCCACAGGCCGTACGCGATGGGAACCTGCCTCACGATCACCCGGGATCCCTGGTGGGACGGGTAGATCGTCCATTTCCCGTTCGGCACTTTCTTCTGCGCGACGAACCCCCGCGCCTGGAGATGGTCGCGCATCGGAGACCTGGTATTCTCGCCGCCCATCCAGAGGATGTGCCCCTGCGAGTCGAAGATGACGGGGAGAAAGGTCTGGCCCGTAAGCTCCTCGAAGTCCCGCATATCCGGGTTGATGGCCGCGAAAACGCGGAGCCCCCTGATTTTGGTTGTCCGGACCAGCAGATCCCGGCCGTAGGCGTCGAGAAGGTCGGTCGCCGTCCAGTCCGGGGTCAGAATGTCATGCGGCAGTTCGAGTCCGTTCGGGAGCCACCCCTTGATGGAAAGCTGAACGGTGTTTCCGTCCATCAGCGCGATCAGGAGAACGGAGCCGCCCGCATCCTGCATCGGGGATTTCCCCGCGGCGACGGTCCGGATGATCTCCTCCGCGGCCTCCACCTGCTTGCGCAACAGAACGGCGACGGTCTTCTGGAAGGTCTCGGCCCGATCCTTCGCGGCGTCGAGCCGGCCGACGATGTGAAAGTACATCGAGATTCCCGCCTGCGCGAGCACGACGAACAGAAATATCGCGATCATCAGGGAAAAGAAGCTGCGTATGGAAAATGTCCGCGGTTTCATCGCAACTCCGGCGCGGACTCTTGCGGCAGCCGCGTTCCCGCCGTTTCGTGAATCCGTTTCCAGGTTCGGCCGTCAAGGGAGAATAACGATACGGGCTGCCGCATGTCGCCGTTTGCGTCGACCGGCGCGACGCCTCCAACGGTCGGGACGTCGCGCAGACGTTTGAGCGCCGTGGAAATCTTCTGCGGCGCGTTCGACCCGGCGTCCCGGACCGCCGCATCCAGCATGGCGACGGTGTCGTATCCCATGGAAAGCGTGATCGACGTCAGCCTTCGGCCGTACGTGTCCTCGACGAACCGGAGGAACTCGTTTTCGGCGGAGTCCCATTGCGCGTGCGTCGTCGCCGCGATGACCAGACGGTCGCCGAGGGATTCGACGAGTTGCCCCGTCCGGTGCGAGATCGCCCAGTTCGAGGCGAAAAGCATCATCTCCGGCGCTTGGACATTGATCTCGCGTGCGGCGATCCCCGCGAGCCAATCGGGCAGCACGAGCAGAACGGCGTCAGAGAAGGCGTCCGCGCCGCCGAAATCGGCGATTCGCGCATCCAGGGCGCCTTTGAAGACGACCGTCCGCTTCGGAGGCATTCCCGAACCGGACTCGAAGTCCCGGATGAAATCCTGAACGTATCGGACGTTGAAGCCGCTGACGACAGCGGTATAGGAGCGGATTCCCAGGCGCCTCGCCGCACGGCCCAACTCCTTGCCGCCGCTGTCGGGGCGCGAGCGGAAGATGAGGTCGTCGGAGCGCGCGAGATACTCGCCCGGAGCGAGACAGATCGTGGGCAGCCCTGCGCGGCGCGCCGCATCGGCGAGAAGCGAGGCGAAGCTCGTGTTGATCCCGCCGACGATTGCGACGGCGTTTCTGGAGGCGGCTTCCTGCATGGACGTTTCCATGTCGATGCCGGAGAAGGGAACGGGAAGGAAAATGTGGGATCCGGAACGGGAATTGAAGAACTCCATCGCGAGAACGACAGCCTGAAGGCTCTGTCTGGAAACGATCGTCGACGACAAATCGGCTTCCTCGTAAAACAGCGCCACCGGCACGACATCCGGACCGCGGCCCAGCACGAAGACGAACAGAACTGCGAGACATACTGTGGCGAGCAAAGGATACAACAGGACTTTCCGCACCCGGCAGCCGCTCCCGACTTTTGAACAATCGCGACAACAGCATGATTGTGCATAAATTCTACCACACATCATGATGTCGGCGAACAGATATCGGGCAAAGCGGACGCAAAGATTTCGTTAATCGTGCATATTATCCGCAAATGCTCGCGTCGCAAGGGGCATTGCGGTTCCGAACCGACGCGATGCTCTCCATTGCGTCATCGTTTTGGAGAAACCTGCGGCGAAATGTGCAGCATTTGGGCGTAACCAAAACCGGAAACGCGATTGAACCAATAGTGCATTCCATTGCAGTGCAAGGTTTTAGAGGCTTTTCTCTCCGAATTGGTTTGGTTGTTTTCTTTGTCTTTCGCACGGATCTTGCGCAATCGACGAGTCTTCACTTTTCGTCCGGGCAGGGGAACCACTTGCCTCCGCGGGTCGCGCCTTCCAGTCGCACCCTTTCCTCCTGTTTGAGCCGGTGCATCAACGTTCGCACCTGCCCTCGCGTCAGACAGGGAAGCACCTGGAGCAATTCCTTCATTCTGCTGCCCGTCGCGGCGTTATCCCGGATGTGTTTCAGCAGCAGTTCTTTGTTTGTCTCCCGGTCCAGTCCCCGCTTGCGCGTGTAGACGCCTCTTTCTCCGATTGCTGCGTAATACTTTCTCCCAAGAATAAAGCGTCCTCTTCCGGCTCTTTCGATCACACCAAGGTCCAGAAGGTTCGGAATACGATTCCGTAATGTCTCCGCGATCGGTTGCTCCCGGAAAACCGCGTTCACGACAAGAAAATCGCTCGTGGAGAAACACTTGAGTGCTTCCTGTCCGATGCGTTCCATCATGGTGAGCAGCTTCGGATCCTGAACAAGGCCGTCGAGCGTCACTTGCACGTGAAAGGCGTCGGTTCCCGAGAAATCAGGCAGGGATTTTGCCTGCCTGATGCTCAGTTCGAACATCAGGTTCATTCCCTGTCCGGAACGTTCGACCAGTCCGCAACGCGACAGAACCTCTGCGATCCTGCGATTGCGAGGTGACTGTCGGTCCAGAATGTTTTTCAGCGTAATCTCCGGCGGAAATCCTCCGGGGCTGTCCACGACAAGCCGTTTGGGATACTGACGGATGAAAACGCTTCCACCGAGCTGGTAGTCACGATGGCTTACCGCATTCAGCAGGGCCTCGCGAACGATACGCTCGTCGAAGGTCGGGACGTCAAGGACAAACAGCCCGTCCTGATAGTGCTGCCGGTCGTTGCGATCGTTGATGAGTTTCCATAACCTGTCGTAAAACGAAAAGAACCCTTGCCGAAAATCTTGCCGCTGTTGGGCCGGACCCGACGCCTCCGTCGCGCGATATTCGAAAATCACCTCGGACTGACTGAGAAAGCGTCCCAGCGCCTCATGCGTTCCGAAGAGGATCAACGCGGCATATGTGACGCCGTCACGCGTAATGACCTCCGCGTCTCGCAGAAGCTGTTCCGGCGACAACGCGGCCAACGAAGCGTTACCGGATTTCGCGATCCATCGCTGCCGGAAATTCTCGATGGCGACGGAATCGAAATCGGCGAATCCTGCCCGTTCGCACACGTCGGCGGAATAATCGTGTCCCGATTCGGCGAAAATCCCGCGCATCACATCCATCGGCATACTGACGAGACTGTCTCCGGATCGCCACCATGCCGTGCCCTTGTCGAGAACCGCCATTCCGACCGGGCGCGGCTGAACTTCAAAAACAAGCACCCGCTTTCCCTCTTCTTCCAGTAGGTGGAAATCGACCCGGATGTGAAGGCGTTCCATCAACCCATTGCGTGTTATTTCCGGCTGGTTGAACGCCTGACTCCCGACCACGCGGCGAGGACGCCTGTCCGATACGCCGAGCACGACAAATCCGCCGCCGCAGTTGGCTATCGCGCATGCGTACTGCGCAAGCCTGTCGAATTCGAAGGAGTTCTTCGCCTCCTTGAAGATGAATCGGTGTGGAATGTCTCCCTTACGACCGCAGGATGCGTCCGACGGGACAGAAAGAGCACCACGTCCGGTGATTCAGGAAGAGCGCGAGCGGCAGCGCGATCATCGACGAAATGAAACAGATCCTCCAGAAGACCAGGCCGAGCCGGAAAATGTCCAACCCGCCGGCCGCATAGGACAGGTACAGATTCAGCGAAAGCACGGACAGAAAGATGCCCAGCGCGACGAACCACGTGCGTCTGTCGAAGAGAAACCGCGGGATCGGACGCTTCGGGGAGATCTTCGCCATGACCAGGTCGAGAAAGCTCCCTCTGGGACAGTACGAAGAACACCACTTCTTTCGTCTTCCCGAGAGAACGACGGCGATCATGAGGAGCACCAGCCCCGCGCCAAGAAGCGGAAATATCCAGCCCAGCCCTATCAGGGCGACGTAAAGGACGGCGGACACAAATCGTATCGACATTGGAGTATACCCCCTATGGGTAAAAGATTCGATGGAACGCATTGTACTCCGGGCGTCGCGAAAATGCAATATACCCCTTACTGGTATTTTGAAAGGACAATCCGGCGAAACGTTCCGGAACGCGCGCAGGGTTCTTTCCGTATGCCGCGCGCATCGCTATAATGCCCTATGAAACGGAAGGAAAGGGGCGGACGCTTTTCATGGAAGAGACGACCAGAGGACTCAATTTCCTCGAAGAGATCATCACGGAGGATCTGAAAACGGGCAGAGTGCGGTCCATCGTGACCCGCTTCCCTCCGGAACCGAACGGCTACCTCCACATCGGACACGCGAAATCCATCTGCATCAACTTCGGACTCGCGGAGAAGTTCGGCGGCGAATGCAATCTGCGCTTCGACGACACGAACCCCGCGAAGGAAGAGACCGAATACGTCGACGCGATCAGTCGGGACGTCGCGTGGCTCGGGTTCAAGTGGGCGGGGGAGATCCGGTACGCATCGGACTACTTCGACCAGTTCTACAAATGGGCGATCGAACTCATCGAGGCCGGAAAGGCCTACGTCGACGACCAGAGCGCCGACGAGATCCGCGCAAACCGCGGGACGCTCACGGAGCCGGGGAAGAACTCGCCCTGGCGGGACCGGCCGGTCGACGAGAACCTCGACCTGTTCGAGCGAATGCGCTGCGCGGAGTTTCCGGACGGCTCGCGCGTGCTGCGGGCGAAGATCGACATGGCGAACGCGAACATCAACATGCGCGACCCCGTCCTCTATCGTATCCTCAATACCGACCATCACCGCACGGGCTGGAAGTGGTGCATCTACCCGATGTACGACTTCGCGCACGGCTACGAAGACTCCATCGAGGGCGTGACGCACTCGATCTGCACGCTCGAATTCCAGGACCACCGGCCCCTGTACGATTGGTTCATCGACAACGTGAGCACGCCCCACAAGCCGCACCAGTACGAGTTCGCGCGGCTCAACCTGAGCTATACGGTCATGAGCAAGCGGAAGCTCCTTCAGCTCGTGCGCGAGAAGTACGTCTCCGGCTGGGACGATCCGCGGATGCCCACGATCTGCGGCCTGCGCCGCAGAGGCTACACGCCGTCCTCCGTCCGCCGCTTCTGCGAGCTTGTCGGCGTGGCGCGGGCGGACAGCATGGTGGAGATCGAACTGCTCGAACACTGCCTCCGCGAGGAACTCAACGCGAGCGCCCGTCGCGGGATGGCCGTTCTGCGGCCGCTCAAGCTCGTCATCGAGAACTGGCCGGAGGATCGCACGGAGATGGTCCCGGTCGAGAACAACCCCGAAGATCCGAACGCGGGCAGTCGCGACGTCCCCTTCGGACGCGAGGTGTGGATCGAAGCGGACGACTTCATGGAGGTCCCGAAGAAGGGCTTCTTCCGGCTCTCCCCGGGCGCCGAGGTGCGTCTGAAGGGCGCCTACGCGGTGCAGTGCCGCGATGTCGTCCGGGATGCGGAGGGGAAGATTGTGGAGCTTCGCTGCACGTACGACCCAGCGACGAAGAGCGGCGCGGTCGAGGGGCGCAAGATCAAGGGAACGCTCCACTGGGTGTCCGCGCGGCACGGCGTTCGCGCCGAAGTCCGGCTCTACGACAACCTCTTCACGATCCGGAACCTTGCGGATATGGAAGAGGGCCGGGACTACCGGGAGTACCTGAACCCCGACTCGCTCGTGGTCTGCCCGGACGCCGTCATCGAACCGGCTCTCGCGTCGGCGAAGCCCGGCGAGAGCTTCCAGTTCCTGCGGCAGGGATACTTCTGCGTCGATTCGGACTCGACGCCTGAGCGGCTGGTGTTCAACCGGTCCGTGGCGCTCAAGGACGCCTGGGCGAAGATTCAGGCGCGCGGATAGGCGCGATTCGGACGACGCGCCGCGACGAAACGGCGAATACGCCGGGCCGGACCTCTCACGAAGGGTCCGGCCCTTTTTTTGTCCCCGAACGGCCCCTTCGAAATGTCAAAGTAGTATGGCAGTATTGACACAGTGAAGCGATGCGTTTATAGTGTTTGTATTAATTATACGCAAATTAGACGCATGCGTGGTGGGCGATTGTGAAAGTCGGAATTCTCGGACCATCGAATCTGTTGCGGAAAATCCTCTCCGTCGTTCGCGACATCGACGACGCGTCGTTCATCCCCCTCGAATACGTCCTGCCGCAGGAAGCCCCCCGGCTCGTGAGCGACAACCAGAACGATCTGGACGCGATCTTCTTCTGCGGCTCGATCCCGTACTGCCTTTGTCTCGACTCCGTCCCGCGCACGATCCCGTGGTCCTACCTCCCGCTGCGAACGACCGGACTGCTTGTCGCGCTTCTCAACGCGCGGGAGCGCCTCCGCGGACAGGTCCGAATGAGCGTCGACACGCTGAGCGAAAGCGAAGTCCGGGAGGGACTGGAAGACTGTTCCCTCGATATCGGCGCTATTTACACGTATTCCTTCGATTTCACGCATATATCGATCGGCGATATCGCGGCGTTTCACTCGGAGATGCTGTCCGCGGGCAAGGTCGATATCTGTCTCACCTGCGTCGAGGCCGTCCACAAGGCGCTTCTCGAGAAAGACCTTCCCGCATATCGCGTTTCGCCGGGGCGGCAGACCATCCGGAGCGCCGTCGAACGGCTGATCCTGGAGGTCCGCGGACAGAGCAACGCGCTTCTCCTGAGCGTCGTGGGCGTCTTTCGTCCCGAGATCGCCTCCGAAGGCAGACGGCAGTACGAGGATGCCATGCTGAAGCTGAACGCGGGCCTCTCGGACCATGCGAAGAGACGGGGGATCCTCGCGATTCCGCGGGATTCGTCGAGCTTTCAGACGATCGAAACGATGGGGCAGTTCCTCATGGGAACGTCCAATCTGTCGGATGTCTCGTTTCTGTCGAAGATCCGCGCTTCGTGCGGCTTTCCGGTGACGGCGGGCTTCGGAGTCGGACCGAGCCTGAAGATCGCGGAGGAGTACGCGGCCGAAGCGGCCGATATGGCTCGCGGCAGGGAGGGGATCTGCTACCTCTTCGACGGAAAGAAGGGCCGTCCTCTCGGCGTTTCCATGGAGCCCGAGCTGCTGTTCGTCCACTTCGATCCGGAAGCCTCGCGGCTTGCGAAACGGCTTGGCGTCACCGTGCCGACGCTCTGCCGCTACCTCCAGGGACTGTTGTGTTTCGACGAAACGTTCACTGCGTCGGAGTTCGCGAAAATCGTGGGCATTCAGCCGAAGAGTTCGCGGAAGGTCATGAACAATCTTCTGAAGGAGATGCTTGTCCGGGAGTGCGGCGTTCTCTCGCATTCGGGACGGGGCAGGCCGCAGCGGCTCTATCGGACGACCGACAGGGCGTCCGCGATTCGTTCCCGCAATCCGGCGCCGGAGGGAGGAGATATCGAAGAGCGGAGCAGGGTGTGATGCGCGGGATTCTTCGTCTGGAGAGTGTGCCGAAAAACGAGGAGGGATTGGTTTTCATGAAGGAAAGAAAAGGGCTCCTGATCGTTGCGCTGATGTGTGTTCTCGCGTTGTCGGCCGTCATGGCCGCAGGAAAACCGGCGGCGGCCGCCGAGTATACGTGGAGCTTCGCCCAGCCGTGGACCCGTCCGCTGACCGATGCGTCGTTCACGAAATTCTGCGAACGCGTCAAAGAGTATTCGGGCGGCCGCATCGAAGTCAAGTTCTTCCCGAGCGGGCAGCTCGGCAGCCATGACGAGAACTTCCACGCCATGCAGGAGGGAAGCCTCGAAATAGGCGTCTTCTCGCCCTATCCGACGCTGATCCCCGGCGGCTGCGTCCCGAACATGACCTGGATCATCGTGAACTGGGACGAGATGCGTCTGGCCTACCGCCAGCCCGACGGCATTCTCTACCGCGTGATGAAGGACGCCTTCGACGAGGTCGAGGGACACCTGCTCTTCGCGTGCTCCCAGGGCGCCTACGGGCTGGGCAACAACAAGCGCCCGATCCGGACGACCGATGACTTCGCCAACATGAAGCTCCGCGTGTCCGCCTCCACGGGCGGCGTGAAGACGCTCGCGAACATGGGCAAGGGCAAGGGGCTCACGCTCGAGACGATCCCGTGGGGCGAACTCTACAACGCGCTCTCCCGCGGCGTCGTCGACGGCTGCTGGACGATGTGGGCCTCGCTCGTCGAGGAGCGCCACTGCGAGGTCCTGAAGCACTTCTCCGACCTCAACTTCATCTGGGACGGCACCTACGTCGTCATGAACAAGGAACTCTGGGAGAAGCTCCCCGACGATCTCAAGCAGGCCGTCACGAAGGCGTCGCTGGAGACGGAAAAGGAACTTCTCGACGTCCAGCAGAAGGCGGAGCAGACGTTCATCGCGAAGCTCAAGGAACGCAAGGACTTCACGATCACATGGCTGACCCCCGAAGAGCGCGACGCACTCCGGGCCGCGTCGGACATGGGGCCGATGTGGCAGGAGCTGTGCGGCAAATGGCTCGAAAAACGCTACCCGGGCAAGGACATGGCGAAGGTCATTCCCGCGGAGCTTGAGAAGATCCACAAGGAAGTCCTCGCCAAAGGGGCGAAGAAGTAACCGGTCTGTCGAACGACGGGGGTGCGGCGATCTCCGCCGCCCCCTGCCGCGCATCGGGGAAGGGGGAGCACGAGTGCCGTTTATTTCCATGTGTCTCAGGGGAATCGAGAAAATCGAAAATATCCTGTGCTATATCGGGCTGCTCGGGATCACGTATTTGACCTGCATTCTGGTCATCAACCGCTACTTCATCCATTACGAGGTCATGTGGCTCGGGGACTTCACGCAGTATCTGTTCGTCTTCATGTCGCTCTGCGCGATCGCCTTCACGACCCGCGACGACGCGCATACGTCCGTTGACATCCTGAGCCAGGTGCTCCTGGCGGGAAAGCCGGGGGCGATGCGGGCGTACAAAATCGTCATTCATATCCTGACGCTGATCACGCTCGGATACTTTCACGCGCCCATGCTGCAGCTCGCGGCGCGGGCGATGAAGCATCCGTCCTACGGAACGATGGTCCCGTGGTTCAACACGTCGTGGCTGATCGCAGCGTGCTATGTCATGCTGCTTCTATGCATCCTGCATACGGCGGTCAATCTCGTGAAGCAGTTCGGGCTTCCCGCGTCGCCGTCCGTCGCGAAAAAGGAGGCGGAGTGATATGGGCGCCGTTTCCGTCGCGCTGGTGACGCTGTTCGTCGGCATGGCGATCGGCATGCCGCTCTGCTGGCTCTTCATCTCGAGTTCGGTCGCCGGACTGCTGGCGTCCGGATCCCCGGTCACCTTTCTGGCCGGAACGTTCTTTCATGCGGTGGACAACTACGTCCTGACGGCCGTCGCGTTCTTTATCTTCGCGGGGAGCCTGCTCTCCGAGGCCGGGCTCGCCGACCGGATCGTGCGGTTCTCGTACGCGCTCGTCGGGCGGCTGCGCGGCGGCATGGAGGCCGTCGGCATCGTCGCGACGCTCTTCCTGAGCGCGCTCACGGGGTCGTCGATCCCGTGCATTTCGGCGCTCATCCCGCTGCTCGTTCCGCGGCTCGAGCGATACGGGTACGAAAAGAGATACACGGCCGCGCTCCTGTGCGCGGCCTGTTTCCTCGGCTACCTGATTCCCCCGAGCGTGCCCGCGCTGCTGTATTGCCTCATCGCGCAGCAGTCCGTATCGGCGATGTTCCTCGCGACGATCATCCCGGGCCTGCTGATCGCCGGAGGCTACGCGATCCTCAACTACATCATCTGTCCGCGGTTCATCAACCCGGCGCTGATTTTGGAAGCGCCCGCCGTTCCGGCGACGTTCGGAGAGTCCATGAAGGAACTCGGCAAGGCCACATGGGTCGCGCTGCCGGCCCTCGGGTGTCCCGCGCTGATCATGGTGGGCATCTACGGCGGAATCTGCACGCCCAACGAGGCGGGGGCCATCGCCGCCGTGTACTGCATGATCGTCGGCTGGTTCGTCTACAGGGAACTCACGATCGAGGGAACGCGCCGCGCGCTGTACAGCTCGATCCTCTCGATCGGCGTCGTCATCGTCCTGATCGCGACGGGCACGGTCTTCGGGCGCTACCTGATCAAGATCGGCGTCGCGCAGATGGTGGCGAACTATGCGATGAGCCTCTTCCACACCAAGGCCATGATCCTCATGTCGATGAACATCGTTCTGCTGGTCCTCGGGATGTTCATCGACGGAACGCCGATCCTCGTCCTGGCGGTTCCGCTCTTCCTGCCGCTCATGCAGCAGCTCGGCGTCAACCTCGTTCATCTCGGATCGATCGTCATCCTGAACATCGGACTCGGCGTCATCACGCCGCCGTTCGCGATGTCGCTTTTCGTGGGGACGCGCCTTTCGGGGTGCACCTACATGGAACTCGCGAAGATCGTCCTGCTGTTTTTCTTCCTCGTCGGCATCCCGGTGTTGCTGCTGACGACCTATGTCCCGGCGCTTTCCTGCTGGCTCCCGTCGCTCGTTCTGGGGCCGGAAGTCGTCGGATCGTGGTAATGCGTCGCAGATAAGGAGAGCGAAAGCGACTATGAAAATGGATCTTGCGATACGGAACGGATTCCTCTTCGACGGAGCCGGAAACCCCGCCGTGAGGGCGGATATCGGCATCCACGACGGACGCATCGCCCGGATCGGCCGGATCGCCGAAGGCGAGGCGGAGCGGACCGTCGACGCTGCGGGGCTCGCCGTCTGCCCCGGTTTCATCGACATGCACAATCACGTGGACAACGGCGTCCTCGCGTATCCGTCCGTCGACAGCTACATCATGCAGGGCGTCACGACATCGGTGACGGGCAACTGCGGAGCGTCGATGGCCCCGCTCGACGACCGGACGATCGACCTGTCGCGCCGGTATCTCGCGCCGTTCGTGCCGCCTTCGGACGCGATCGACTGGCGCTGGCGGACGACTGCGGAATATATGGAAGCGATCGCGCGCAACGGAACGGCGCAGAACCTCGCGTTCTTCGTCGGCCAGGGGACGATCCGGATCGCCGTGAAGGGCTTCTCCCCGTCGGAAGCGACGGCCGGCGAGATGGCCCGGATGCGGGAATTGCTCCGGAACGCGCTCGGCGACGGCTGCTTCGGCCTGTCGAGCGGCCTGATCTACCCGCCCGGCAGCTTCACGAGCGAGAGCGAATTGCTCGACCTCGCGGGGGAGCTTGCGCCGCGGGGCGCGATCTACGCGACGCACCTTCGCAACGAGGGGAACGTGCTCGCCGAATCCGTCGCGGAGGCCATCGAAATCGGCCGCCGATGGAACATCCCGGTGCAGCTCTCGCATCACAAGGCCGTCGGGCGTCCGAACTGGGGCAAGGTCCATCACACGCTCCGGCTGATGGAAGAGGCGCGCGCTCAGGGCGTCGACGTCTGTTGCGACGCGTACCCCTACACGGCCGCGTCGACGACCGTGACGTCGCTGCTGCCGCCGTTCGCGCACGAAGGCGGCGTGGCGGAAACGGTCCGGCGGCTTCGGAACGCGGACGACCGCCTCCGGATGGCCGACGAGATCCGCCGGAAGGGCTGCCAGTGGGAGAACTGGATCGCGGGCGCCGGGCTCGACAATATCTTCGTGAGCGGGTGCGCCGTTCGTCCGGACGTCGAGGGAAAGCACCTGCGGGAAATCATCGACACGTACTATGAAGGGCAGGAGGGGCTCGACGGGCTGTTCGACTTCCTCGCGGACATCGAGTGCCTCGCGACGATGATCGTCTTCGCGATCGACGAGGAGGACGTGAAAACGGTCCTTGCGCACCCGCTCTCGTGCGTCGCGTCCGATTCGTGGGCGTCGACGCCGTCGGCCGGGGGCAAGCCGCACCCCAGGGGGTACGGGACCTTCCCGCGCTTCCTGCGCCGGTATGTCTTGGACGGCGGACTCATGACGCTGCAGGAGGGAATCCGGAAGATCACGTCGATGCCCGCGTCGCGGCTGGGCCTTCCCGACCGCGGACTGCTTCGCGAGGGCTTCCGGGCTGATATCACGGTCTTCGACCCCGAGACGATCCGCGACACGGCGACCTTCACCGATCCGCACCGCTTCCCCGAAGGCATTCCATACGTCGTCGTCAACGGCGTCGTCGTCGTTGACGACGGGCGGCTCACCGACAAACGGCCCGGGATGATCCTGCGCCGGTCGTAAGCCGGGCGAAAAGCGGGATTGCGTTCAAATCGCGTTTCCCACTGCGCGGAGGGACCGGGCCCTGTGGCCCGGTCTTTTCGTTTCTCCCCCTCCGCCGCGTGAAGACCGCTGTGATCGCGCGACTTTTCGACCGTTCATCTCTCGTATTGTCGGGTCTGACTTTTCCGAATATCATGAGTCGCGGGGGAAATATCCATCCCGACAAGGAGTGATTCGGATGAACCTGAAAGGGAACCTGTCGAAACGAATGACCTTCATGCTGGTCCTTTCCGTCATATTTCTGGGCGCAGGGTGCAGCGGGCTCGGCGGAAACGCGACCTTCTCGATGCGGGAGGCCGCGTCGTACGCGAAGAAGC